>CAIQXC010000445.1 GCA_903875675.1 Akkermansiaceae bacterium | reverse complement strand
GTCAACGGTGAGTTTGACAAACGCCTTATCGAATTTCCTGTGAGTGGCAATCCTCATGCACCCTTGGCTGCCCGTTTTTCCGCCTTCTCACTCTCGGCGACTTCGTCGTCCAGATGTTTGAAAAGCTCCGCCGCTGAAGAGAACGGTCCGGACAGATTCGCCGGATCTTTGGATTCCTCCCAGGCTTCCAGGATGCGTGCTTCCTGCTCGGGCGTGAACTCCGGCTCTGCGGTCAGTTGGAACGGGATGCTGCGGGTTCTCGCCACCTTGGTGAAGAAGATGCGCACGGCGGTGGTGGTATCCAAGCCCATTGCCGCAAAGACTTCCTCAGCCTCTTCCTTCAGGCTCCGCTCCATCCGCACTTGCAATTTCACCGCATCGGCCCTCATGCGTGAGATTTTAGCTCCTTTGCGGACTATTGCAATCCATTTGTCCGCCGATTTCACCCAAACCACCTCTTTTTGAGCCCAAACACAATCATGAACGCACATCCCACATCCAACTCATTCACATCGGCGGTCATAGACGCGCCGCTACAAGGAACCTCCACGCCGCTTTGGCTGGACCGGGAGAGATGCGGGGTTCGCAACAACGCCAAGCCGTGAACATGGGGATCTTGGAGAGGGAGCGGGGCTTTGGGAGGACGCAGTGTGGCTGGGCATTGAGCCAAAGCGATGTCGCGCTTCGCTTGCCACACGCAATCCAAATACGATGCTTCCGGTTTCACCGTCATTCATGAGAGAAAATCCTCGTCATGGGGCGCGATTTGCGGCCTGATTGGGCCGTGATCCATCCCAGTGCCATTATTTCGCCCTCAGCCAATCTGGGACCCAACGTCCGGGTCGGGCCGTACTGTTTGATCGGAGAGCATGTGGTATTGGGCGGGGACTGTGTGCTGCATTCGCATGTGATTATCGAGGGCAGCGCCACCATTGGCCAGGCTAACGAGTTTTATCCGTTTGCCATCATCGGAGGCAAAACCCAGGACCTCAAATACCTGGGTGAGCCGACGTTTGTCGAGATCGGGGACCACAACGTGTTTCGTGAGCACTGCACGATCCACCGGGGGACCACCGCCGAGGTGCCCACCCGGATCGGCTCCCACAATTATTTCCTCTGTCACGCCCACGTCGCCCATGATTGCCAGCTCGGCGATCACCTGATCCTTTCCAACAACGCGACCCTCGGCGGGCACGTCACCGTGGACGATTATGCCATTTTGTCGGGCTTGTCTGCGGTGCATCAATTTTGCCGGATTGGCCGCCACGCGATCATCGGTGGCTGCACCAAGGTCCAACAGGATGTGCCGCCCTTCATGATCGCCGATGGCCATCCCGCCGATACCCGCGGGCTCAACCTCATCGGCCTGCAGCGCCGCGGCTTTTCAGAGGATGACATTCGCGCCCTCAAATCCGCCTACAAGAAACTTTTCCTCAAAAAGGACACCAATCTGGCGATGGCGCTGAGTTCACTCAAGGCCACCCATGCCGCCGCCAATCCTCAGGTGGCCCACCTCATCCAATTCATCGAGTCGTCCCAGCGCGGGGTGACGCGTTAGAGGATGCATGCCTTGTCGTCTAAATCCCCCTTCCCTCTGGCACCCCGTTTCCCATGCACCCGTCATCCCTCGCCAAATACCGCCCGTTCCCCGCAGTCCAGCTGCCCGACCGCAGTTGGCCCGACCAAACCCTGACGCAGGCACCAGAGTGGTGCTCGGTGGATTTGCGCGATGGCAACCAAGCACTGCCCCAGCCGATGTCGGTGGAGGAAAAACTAGAGTTTTTCGATTTACTGGTGCGGGTGGGCTTCAAGCAGATTGAGGTGGGTTTTCCATCCGCTGCGGAGAGCGAGTTCAACTTCCTGCGTCGTTTGATCGACGAGGGGCGAATCCCGGATGACGTCACCGTGCAGGTGTTGGTGCAAACCCGCGAGCACCTGATCCGGCGCAGCTTTGAGGCGATCGCCGGTGCCAAACGCGCCATCGTGCATATCTATAACTCCACATCGCCGCTGCAGCGCCGGGTGACCTTCGGCAATGCCTCGCGCGAGGACATCAAGCGCATCGCCATCGAGGGCGCAGAGTTGGTCAAGGCCCTGGTGCCCAGCGTGCCTGATACCGAGGTGGTCCTCCAGTATTCGCCCGAGTCGTTCTCCGATACCGAACTGGATTTCGCCCTCGAGTGCTGCAACGGCGTCATCGACGTCTGGCAACCCACCCCACAGCGGAAAATGATCGTCAATCTGCCAGATACCGTCCAGTGGACCACCCCCAACGTCCACGCCGACATGATCGAATGGATGTGCCGCCACCTCGCCCGGCGCGACTCGATCATCGTGTCCCTCCACACCCACAACGACCGCGGAACGGGCGTGGCCGCCACCGAATTGGGCCTGATGGCCGGTGCCGACCGCGTCGAGGGCACCCTCTTCGGCAATGGCGAACGCACCGGCAATCTCGACATCGTCACCGTCGCGCTCAACCTCAACAGTCACGGCATACCAACCGGTCTGGATTTTTCTGATTTGCAATCGATCCGGACGGTGTACGAGCGGGTGACTCGATTGAACGTGCCGGAGCGGCAGCCGTATGCGGGTGAGTTGGTGTTCACGGCGTTTTCCGGATCGCACCAGGATGCGATCAAGAAGGGGCTGGACCTGCGAGCCGCCAAGCCGCGGGAGGGGGCGCTGCAGTGGCAGGTGCCCTATTTGACGATTGACCCACAAGACATTGGGCGTTCATACGAGGCGATTATCCGGATCAATTCGCAGTCTGGCAAGGGTGGGGTGGCCTATGTGCTGGACCGCGAGCACGGGTTTGACCTGCCCAAGACGATGCACCCGCAAGTGGGCAAGCGGATCTATGATTTGGCCGACAGTCTAGGCCGCGAACTGTCCGTCGATGAGATTCGCGACGCGTTTTTCCGTGAGTTTGTCAATCTGACGAGCCCGCTGGATGTGACAGATTACGAATTGATCCACCACACGACCGAGCGGGGGCGGGTCCAGTGCAAAGCGCTTATTCTGTTGCGGGGAGAGGAGTGCCGGATCGAGGGTCTTGGCAACGGCCCGATCAATGCTTTTGTGCAGGCGCTGGAAGCCATTGGCCTCAAAGATTTCAAGGTCACCGATTACCGCTCGCATGCGGTGCGGGGCGGCTCGGACGCCAGCGCCGCCGCCTATGTCCAGCTCCAACACAATGACGGACGCCTGTTGTGGGGTGCAGGAGTGGATCCATCGATTGAGATGGCCGGCCTCAAAGCCTTGGTCAGTGGCTGGAATTTGCTGCGCTGAAGACACAAGCCCCGAACCCGGGGCGAGTGTGGGAGCAGGCAGTCACTTAAACTTTTGAGGTGCTAAGTAAACCGTATTGGGCAACATGCCGACGGGACGCCGACTACTATCCATTTAGCGCTCTCTGGCGGAAAATAGGCATCTTGCCTGTGATGGAAGACCGCGCTTCCAGCCTGTCTGTGCATGAAACGACAGGCTAGAAGCCTATCATCGATGACAGGCTGGAAGCCTATCCTCCTACGAAGTCAACAGGATTGGACGGGACGCCGACGCTCCTGTCTTGCCGTCTTATTCCAGATAGGTCGCGGGTGGCGAGTGAGGCAGGGATGCGCCTGCGATCTGATAGTAGGCGAACGGTCGCTGACTTGACCTGTCCACAAGCACAAGGACATCGGTGTCGAAGTTCTCTGCATTGGCTGAGGAACCGATCCGGCGGGAAAACCTCAGAATCAAGCAGCGGTTATGATAGAGCCTGGCATGAATCGGGGTGATATCATCATTTTCCAAACCGACGAGTCCCGCCAGTGCACGCACCACTGCGGGCTGCAATCTGACCATTTTTCCATCCGCCAGCACTCGGCCCTTGAGGAATTGATCGACGGGGGAAAGCAGGGTTTCTGGCATGAGTGCCAGCGCCTCCGCCTTGGTTGGATAGGGCCCGTTGTAGGCGAGCGCCGACGGGCCGAAACAACGGGACATGAGCAACACAGCAGCGTTGGGGGTATGAATGGTCAGCCAATCACTGCCATTGACCAGACAAGATCCCAGGCCGCGGGGGCAACGATCCAAGGGATCCGGGTTGTAGGATTCAAGGTCAGGCAGGTGCCGCGAGTGCAGGACCGGTGCTCCGTTCACATAACTCGCCACCCCGGCGATGAAAAACCCACTCAGCGGGTTCAAAACGATCAGTAGGACGAGGGCCACCCGTGTCCGCTGGTGCCAGGCACGCCACAATGCGACAAGCACGGCCGGAACCACCAGATAGGAGAACGGCCCGAGGAACGCCACTACCCAGCAGCCCGCGAGCAGAAGCAGCATGCGGAGCGACGGCCGCTGCGAGAGTTGAAGGAAACTTTTCATGAGATGGTTAGAAACAGGCTGGACTGGCTGCTGCGGCCGCTTGCAGACTCAGCAGGCATCAGACAGCCTGCCCGGCGCAGGCTGTC
>CAIQXC010000444.1 GCA_903875675.1 Akkermansiaceae bacterium | reverse complement strand
GGCCAGCTTTCGGAAAGACCATATGTCCGATTTTGTCCCAAGTGCTGACCTTTGGGAATGAAGATCGGAAAATTGGGTGTCCGCCATCAGTAACTGAAGGTTCGTGTGTGTCTACAAGGAGCACGTATGCGACAACGTAGATGGTCAGCGCGGGTAGTCCGGACAGCAGAGGGGTCTTGTGTGCGGGTCTCATCTAAGTTTTTGGGGCAGAACGTCGAGCCTAGCCGCCGGGCGATTGGGGTGTGGTTGGTGTGATACAGTGGTGCTGATGCCGGTCGGCTACGGCGATTTGTTCGATTTCTCTGGATAATAGCCAGTAGCTACGCGCCACCTGGATTCTTCTCTAAGCAACCCAAAAGTAATATCAAAATTCGTCCCCGGACTAGCATCATCAGGATTGGAGTAGCTATACACCAAATATTGGTGCGGTTTCCGGTTCCAAGTTGGTCTCTCATTAAATAGATGCCTTATAGCTTTCGGTATCTTTTCATGCTCTTCGACGCAATAGGCAGAGTAGGCTTCATCATCTAGGACACGGACCTCCACTAATTTCAGCTTATCGATATGGCAGCTACACGACTTCAAAGCTGTTCCGATCTCTGTCAGGACCCTATTCGGAACATTCGATAAATCCGTGTAAAGCTTGAGCTCGCCTTCATCTCCTGACTCAACGATCCTTTGGAGTTTTGACTTTGCTTCGTCAACACTTGAAAAACTCTTCGAGTTCTCTGAGCACGACGCTAAAACTGCGAAAAGTAACAGGAACAGTGATTTCATATATTCATCGAACAGTTTTATTGAACGGACGGTGGGTTAACTGGAATACACGACCGGTGGTTTAACTGGATACACGATCGGTCGTGTAACAGGGGGCAAAACCTACCCGGTTGGCACTCCTCTCCGATTTTGCGTTCATCGGGGACGATTTAGGGCCGTCGAAGAGGTGCTGACAAGGAAAATGTACCGGGGAAAGACGCAAGCTCGGAACCCGGGGCGTGTATGGAGTGGGCAGTAACTTGAACTTTGACGAGGTCGAGCCTCAAACTAGGCGAGAGGTGAAGAGGACTTCGGCGTGAGCTCACGCCGAAGTCGTCAATCAATCCGGTTCTGGAAAACTCGACTCCTTCAAACGGACGCTGGGCACGGCAGGGGGGAAATAGCTGCCTTTTTAACTCTCTGAAAATGAACATGTTAATTCAAGTTACTCAGGAGCACCGAGAGGAGAGAGGAGAGACGCCATAGATCGGTCCAAGGTCAATCCAAAATTCAAAATCCAAAATCCTGGGCGATTCGGTGAATGGCCTCGATGATACCCATGTTTATGGGTATTGCGAGGCAGGTGTCAGGCCCTATGCTGCGTCTTAGGCCTCCTTTTGGCCATCTGCACTCATGCACTTGGTCTAAAAGGGTGGCCTTCGGGTCAAATCCCTGCCACTCAACTGGTTTCAATCCACACTTCCGTGAAATACACCACCACTGCCATCGGCCTGTTGTTAACCGCGTTGCTCCGCAGCGCCGCAGACATTTTTTTTGAAGAATGGCGAATTGCTGATGCTGGTGGCCTTTTTCTCGGGATCTGTTCTGAGACCGGAGGCGTTGATCCGCCTCAGCGTTGACCTATCAACAAGAACTTTATAGAAAATACACGAACAAGATCTGTAAATGAAAAATGCAATTGCTGTTCTCACTGTCCTCGGCATTGGCTGGAACGATGTTCTGCCAGACGCCCAGGCAGCGACCATTGATGTGGCAGCTGCAGACGGGGTCTTCCTCGCCAACACAATAGCCGACGGCGACGGGTCCTTGGCAAACGCGAAATCTGAAGCCCCAGATACCAATAGTTCGCCACGACTGAAACTTGTCGTTGTTAACACTTTGCCCTATCCAGTCATCAACAGCAAGACACCAGGCGCGGAGGATATTCCCGGCGGTTTCGAGGGTGGAAACACGGTGAAGGTTACGGTCCGGGGCAAATCGGAATACCACCTCTTCGCCCATTCTTACCAAACGCTCGACTGGAGCCACTGCCAGTTGGATCACTGGGTTTCCTCGGACGGCCTGCAGTGGCGTCACGACCAAGTGCTGGTGCCGCCCTATACCGACAAGGCAACGGGGCTCTGGACGCTGTCCTGCTCACCCATGCCGTTTTTCGATAAGGAAGCGGATCGTTGGCAGATCTACTATGCGCTGTTTGCCAAGCCGCAGCAGAGTTGGAGTCCCGGCGGCACCTTGCGTTGCGCATCCTCAAAAGTCAAAGGGCGGGATGGCATCAGCGGCCCATACGATTTCCCGGGTGAGGAAGTCCTTAAGCCAGGCGTCGGCTACCCCAAAACGGCATCCGTTAGCTCGACCTGCTTCTTCACGGGCACCAGTGAGGACGACCATGGCTTCCGTGGCATCGGGATGGTAAAGTTCAAGATCGAAGAGGTGACCGATGGATCACCCAAGTAACAGAGCGCTAAATCCGCTGAAGGAATGAAAGAAGAAACCATGCACCCCAGCTCTAACAATATTGCGCACCATCGCCGGTCCTTCCTGAAATCTTCCGCGCTTACCGCATGGCCAATGGCCGGTTTTACGGCACAGAGGGAGTTGCCTGTTGTGAAGGAACCTGCACCCACGTCTTGCAATATGAGCAGGCGATGGGTCGACTGTTTCCCGAACTCGACATCGTGTTGCGGGAACGCGCCGACTTTGACCCGGACCCAAACCAACCGCATCGAAGTGAAATCCGACGGCCTGCGGGTCAAATCCTTGGCGCTCGAACTGCCACCCGGTGCCATCCTGAAAACATCCACCGTGGCAACCAGCACCAAGCCACTCACCGTCAAGGCCACCCAAACCGGCCAACGCGTCGAATTGACCCTCGGCAAGGAAGTGGCCTTGAATGCCAATGACTCCATCACCACAAAACTTGAATTCGCGTGAGAGCTTGGCTGAATATTCACATCACAGCCACTGTGCCTTGGCTTGACAGTTCCTCGCATACAAAGACATCATCTATCATCCACATGAATTATCACCTCACCTGCCGCCTTGCGGCATGCCTGCTAGCCGCCACAGTCACGCTCTTCTACCTTCCGTCAGCGCGCTCCGCCGAGGTCACCAGCCTGCGCTGCGAATACCGCGACAACCCGCTCGGCATCGATGCCGCCAAGCCGCGGTTGTCGTGGAAGATCGAGGCCGGAGATCAACGGTCGGAGGCGAGAGGTCAGAAACAATGCGCCTATCAGGTATTGGTTGCGACGTCATCCGAGTTGTTAGCCAAAAACGAGGGCGACTTATGGGACTGCGGCAAGGTGGCGTCCGACCAAAGCATCCAAGTGGAATATGCTGGAAAACCGTTAGGTTCGGGGCGCCTTTGTTATTGGAAAGTTCGGGTTTGGAATAGCGAAGGAAAACCGGGAAATGGACAACCGACAACGGACAACTCTTCCATCGGCAAGCCGTCGGCTTGGAGTGCCCCGGCCAGTTGGTCGATGGGCCTGCTAGATGCCATGGACTGGCAGGCGAAGTGGGTCAAGCCCGACCCTTGGATGTTCGGGATGCGTGGCCTCGATCACTGCGCGTGGATCTGGTTTCCGCATGCCCGGACCACTGCCGAAATGCCGACGACATCTACCTATTTCCGTTCCCATTTTAAACTTCCGGCGGATAGTGCCCTGCGCCGCGCCTCGGTGACGATGTCCGCCGACAACGACTTTGTGTTGTTCCTCAATGGCAAGGAAGTGCTCAAAGGCGGCAGTTGGAGCGCTCCCGAAAAGGCCGATCTCACGGCACTCTTGAAGCCCGGTGACAATGTCTTTGCGGTGGTGGCGGGCAATGGCGGTGACAAGCCGAACCCTGCGGGTTTGCTCGGCTGCGTGACGGCCGAACTCGCCGATGGCCGCCAACTCACCCTGCAAACGGGGCCTGCCTGGAAGTCCCAATCGAGCGAGCAGGCCGGCTGGCGCGAGGTCGGCTTCAATGACGCGTCCTGGCCTGTGGCGCGGGAGATGGCGAAGTTTGGCGGTGCCCCCTGGGAGCAGATCAAGGCACAGGTCGCGACGATGGAGAACTCGCCCGCAGTCTGGATGCGCAAGGAGTTTAATCTAACATCAGCACCCGCGCAGGCTCTGGCCTATGTGAATGTGAATGGCTATTACGAATTGTATCTGAACGGAAAAATGGTGAGCGAGGACGTTCTCGCCCCTGCGGTGTCCCAGGACAAGAAGCGCTCGCTCTATACCACTTATGATATCAGCAAGTTGCTGCGTACAGGTCCTAACTGCGTGGGCCTGTGGCTCGGACGCGGCTGGGCCAAGGACGGCGCTAGTGGCCGCGTCCTGCTCAACATATCAGTTGCCGGGCAGCGGGTGGTGGTGGGTACCGACCGCACCTGGACCAGC
>CAIQXC010000443.1 GCA_903875675.1 Akkermansiaceae bacterium | reverse complement strand
GCGACACGAACTTTATGCCGTCCGCCCGCTTGACCGGTGCGAGGATGTCGCTAGACGGTGACCCTACGAACACGCCTTCACATACTCAAAATCAACCCAAATTGTGTGGAAGAGCCAAACATTTATACCCTAGATGAAATCAAACTTCAAATATCGATCTGGATTGTTCGCCATGCTTCCGGTCATCTTGCTCATGGCATGTGCTCCAACCAGCATGGCTGCGGAGCCGTCGGTTGCCGCGCCGGTGGTTCCGCACATCCGGGAACCTCATGTCACGGAACTTCGGCCTAACGATCCCGCTGCGGACCGTTGGTATATCAAGGCGGCATCGCTGCCTGTCTACACCACGGCCACCGCTCACGAGCCAATGTATAACGAACCAGGCCTGTGGGCCGGCGACGTGGCGAAAACGCGCTACGCCCAATACCAGTGGCCCAAGGGACGCGTGCTGGTGTGGGCCAACCCAGGCAAAGGAGCTGAGGATGGATGGGATGTTTCCTATTGGCTGGAGGATGGCAGGCCTGCCACAGAACCCTTCGATGCCAATACCGATCTGGTCCTGCCTGATTTCGGCAAGTTGACTTACTATGTCAAACTCACCGATGGGCGAAAATACCAACGCTCGGCATTCCGGCACCTGACCGTCGGCTCGCACGCCTGTGTCATCGGTCACTTCAGTGTCCACGGCAATATATGGATCAAGGCCGGCGGCAGCACGAGGTTTTCCGACAGCGCCGTCGGCGACGGCAACACCTTCTGGCGGAACGATAACCTCAGTGGCGGCTGGGACAAGCGGGGCACACAGTTGGTTGACCACTTTTTCTTCAGAAAGCTGCCCACGGCATCCACCGAGTTTATTGGCATCCACTGGTCGGACGACAATTGGCAGGTTGAATCCGGCACCATGATCGTCGGCCCTGATTCAGAAATTGGCATGGGCAACCGGACGCCGCCGGTGATCCGCAAGGGTGCCACGCTGGCCATGATGGATGGCGCGTATTTCACTCATCGCACCAATATGGATTGGGGCGATGACCTGACCGTCGAAGGCACGCTGCAGGGCGGCTTGCCAGAGCGTCCGCTGACCCGTGACGCCCGCTTGGGCATCGGTTGGAAGTCGAAGGGCGTCTTCATCGACTCGCCCAAAGGTGGGAACCGTGTCTCGTCGGTCGGCGACATCGGATTGCGTCTAACTAAAGATGGTCTCATCAAAGCTTACATCTCCCCGATGTCCAACGCGCACCTGATCATGAATTGCAGCCACATCGATCCCGATTTCCGCGAGATGGATATCCAGGCCCGGGCGCACGGAACGACCGGCGATGTGCTGGTGCCCAAACTTAACACCCTGCCGCGCGTTATCGACATGGTGCTGGACGGCAACGTCGAATGGACGGGCATCCTGCTCGACGATATTGCCAGGCATGGCATCAAGATTGCCTCGAAGCCGGATCTGAGCGGCACGGCACCGGCCTTCGGACCGAACAACCAGGGCAAGCCATCCGAGCTTTTTACTAACTGAATTTGGCCGCAATCAAGTGTGGCCTGAGCGAGGAATCGGACGTCGTGGACGCCTGCTCACCCCCTGCCAAATCCCCGGCAAATCGACCAGCCCTGATCGACAACCTCGCCCGTGCACCCGAGAATCGGGTTTTTCAGGGACATTCCGTGGGAATTTCCGGGCTTTCCTCAAAAAAACGACTCCCCAACGATGCGTCCGCTCCTCTTTGTCCTTCACAGGTAACTGGTATACGTGCTCGATGACGGCAACGTCGGCCTCACACCTTCATGCAACCGAAGCAGGCCCTCGACCTGTTCCGCTCCCTCGCAGCCAATCACGTCAGCGCATTCACCGATCTTTGCGACTCCTTCGATGCCAGGAATGCCAACGGCTCCAACATGAGCCACAACGAATCCCACAATCAAGCGCACCTTCGCCCGCCGCGCCACCACCTCGCTGCTCTCGGGTCGCGATGGCTTGCTGCCCATGGCCTCGGAAACCCCCACCTCATCCGACGACATGGAACTCGTCGCCTGGCTCATCGTCATGGAACCGCAACTTTGAATTTTTTCGTGAAAATGATTTTTGTTGTTTACCTCAAGCGAACATACGTTCACAAATAGCGAACAATGAGCACGCTCTCCGATCTCTTTCCCAAGACCCGCGCGGAAATTCTCCGCCTGCTCTTCGAGACCGGTGACCAGGAAATCCACCTGCGTGATCTCGCCCGCTTGGCCGGTCTCAGTCCGGCCGCGCTCCAGAAGGAACTCACCAACCTTGCCGCCAAGGAATTCGTCCTCACCCGCCGCGACGGAAACCGCCTCTATTACCGCGCCAACATCGCCCATCCCCTCTATCCGGAACTCCGCGGCATCGTCCTCAAGACCGCCGGCATCGCCGCCGAATTGGGCCGCGCACTCGTCGCCATCGAGGGGATCGACCTCGCCTTGATCTTCGGCTCGATCGCCGCCGGAACCGCGACCGGCCAGAGCGACGTGGATCTCCTGGTGATCGGAAACACCGGCCTGCGGAAAATCACTCCCGCACTCCGCGGCGTGGCGGAAACTCTCGGCCGG
>CAIQXC010000442.1 GCA_903875675.1 Akkermansiaceae bacterium | reverse complement strand
GCAGGGTCGAGGATTTTCAGGGCATCAATGGCGGCTATGAGGGTAGCGACTTCAGCGGGGGTGAAGGCGTGCTCTTTCTCGGTGTAGGCGAAGAGGAGGTCGAGGCCGGCGCGGGCGTCGGGTTCCTTCATGCGGGCCTTTTCCACGAGGGCGCGAGTGAGGTGGGCTTTTAGGGACTCGTCCACCATGTAATCCACGATGGGGCGCGGGGTGTAGAAGGAGCCGGTCTGCTTGCGGGCGGTGGTCTTGGTTTCCTCGTTGTAGGAGGCGAGGAGGTTTTCGAAGACTTTGCCGAGGAGTTCGGGGTCGAGGGCGATTTCCTGATCAATGGGGGTGTTCTCAACGATCGTGAACTTGTAGCGGTTCAGGATGGTGATGAGGCCGGTGACCTTTTCCGCTTTGCGCTTGGTGTCGCCGTAGGCGGTGGAGAGGTCGGCGGTTTCCCCGCTGTCGAAGAATAGGCGGTCGGGGACGTGGGGGCGCTTTTTGGCGTTGCGGGAGAAGCCGTCGAGGTAGCGCTTTTTGTCAGTGCCGTCCTCGGTGCGGTCGAGGCACTCGAAGAGGCCGCCATTGAGGAAGGGGATGTCCGCGAAGTAGGCGAGGGCGGCGTCGGGCTCGTCGCGGAAGAGGGCTTCGTAGCGGTAGAGGTTGTTGACGTCGTAGGTGGCGCGGTTTTTCGCGAAGCCTTCGTCGGTGGCGAAGAGGCGGTAGGGTTTGCCGTTGCCGTCCTTGCCCATGCGCTGGTTGAGGGTGGCGAAAAAGAGGTTCTGGAGAATGGCCTGATAGTAGGTGGAGCTGGTTTCGCTCTCAGGATCGAAACCTTTGAGCATTTTCGCCAGATCGGCGGGGTGGAAGAGTTTTTCCGGGATGAGGCCTTTTTCCTTGAGGAACCAACAGAAGATGAGGCGGGTGAGCAGGCGGATGAGACCGGTGGCGCGGCGCTTCTCGTCGTCGGGTTCGAGGTCGGCGGGGAACTCGACCTGCGGGAGCGCCCAGAAATACCAGTTGGCGAGTTCTTTGTAGAAGCGCTTGTTGAGCAGCTCGACATTGAAGATTTGCTCCCACGCGGCGTGCAGAGTGTCAAAATCCTGAATCGGAAGTTTCTTGGGGTGGACAAGGTTTTCAAGAGCGAAGGAGCCAAGGATGTCGAGGTGGCCGCGATGGGTATCGGTAAGGGCGATGTCGCGGATGAGGGTGACTTTTTCGAGCACGTCCTTGTCGGCCTGGAGTTTGTTCCTGCGGCGGTTGATGACGGCAATGGAGAGGACGGGTGTGCCGGAGGAATCGCCATGCCTGATGAGTAGCATAACGGGCATGGGGAAGACGCGGTTGATCTGGCGGGCGATGCCGGTGAGTTTGCCTCGGGCGTAGTTCTTGCCGGAAAGTTCGATAGCGAAGAACAGATAGGACTGGAGTAGGCTGGGCGTGACAGAGGTGTCCTTGAAAAAATCGCTTTGTTGGATGTTAGAGATTTCCCCGTCGGTGAGCTGGAAGAGGATGTCGGCGGATTTCCAGTCGGCGAAGAGGGCTTTGGCTTGATCGAACTTTACCGCCGCGCTGTGTGAGGCGACGAGGTCAAGGAATGCGCTGGGTTTCGAGCCTTCGAGATTAAGCGTGCGGTCGCTTTGGTAGCCGAGTGTTTTGAGCAGGGCCTTGGATGTGTCGCGCAGCGGACCCGTAGCGAGGGCTTGCAGGGCGGATTGGATGGGCTTGCGGAGGTCGGGCATTGGGGCTGCAAAAGCTGAAATTCTGAAACGCTGAGTAGCTGAAAGGGAGAAAAGTGGAAATCAGGGCTGATTATGGGAAAGCCAGGCGCGGCCATTTTCGGTGAGCCGGTATTTTTGGAGGCGGCTGTTGGGTTTGTCGGGGAGGGTGTATTCGATTAGAGTTTGTTCGAGGAGGTCTTTGATGACTCGTTTGAATGCACCCGTCTTGGTTTGCAGTGCCAATTTCGAGGTGAGTTCATTGGCTGAGAGTGGTTCGTCAAGAAGAGCGGCAAGGATGGCGTTCGACTGGGCCCCTGACTGGGCCCCTGACTGGGCCCCTGACTGGGCCCCTGACTGGGCCCCTGACTGGGCCCCTGACTGGGCCCCTGACTCTACCCCTGCCTGGGCATTTGATTGGGAAGTCGTGGCGATGGCCTTGAGATATTCCGGGGAGAAAGGGAATTCTATCCACAGGTCATTGGGCTTGTAGTCGATGATGGGCGCGGGTGCACCTTCTTCCTGGCACGCTTCAAAGATGCGCTGGATGCCGCGGCCCCAGGTTTCGATTTCGCCGGCGCGGAAGAAGGCGTTGGCTAAGGCCGGGTTGTAGGGGGTGGAGGCATGATCCGCCATCAGGTGTTCCAAGGTCCAGCCTTCCGGCAGGACGGCAGGGTTCCAGATTTTCAGGCGGTCTTCATAGACCCGGATCTGCACGGGCGCGCCGACGGCGTAGTCCCGATGCACCAGTGCGTTCAGGATCGCCTCGCGCAG
>CAIQXC010000441.1 GCA_903875675.1 Akkermansiaceae bacterium | reverse complement strand
CTTGGGGGGGGGCCCTTGGCGGCTAACTTGGGGGGGGCCCTTGGCGGCTAACTTGGGGGGCCCTAGGCTGCGCTTGACCAAGCACGGCAAAGCGCCAGCATGGCAGTTGGCTGACCGGATGGCAGCACTGCTGAGCGGGATGCGCCGGGCATTTCTCAACCAAGAATCAAAACCGACCCCCATGCGCAAGCGCCACCGTCTGTCATTTTTGTTAGTGCCGTTCGCGGCGATTGCCGCCGCTGCTGAGGCCCCGAAGCCCCCCACCCCATTCAATCTATTGCTTTGGCCGCAAGCGCTCAAGGTTGAGTCAGCCGGCGAGCTGCCGCTTTCCGCAGCAAGCAAGATTGTCGCCAGTGATGCGTCACTCGCGCCGCTGGCCGGGGTGCTGGCCGGGGAAATCCAGATGCTCGGCGGCTTCAAACCCGCCACCGCGACGAGCGCTGGCCAGGCGGGTGACATCGTCCTGG
Source organism: Akkermansiaceae bacterium (assembly GCA_903875675.1). Taxonomy (GTDB): domain Bacteria; phylum Verrucomicrobiota; class Verrucomicrobiia; order Verrucomicrobiales; family Akkermansiaceae; genus Luteolibacter. Next base: position 6,691 of record CAIQXC010000441.1, on the reverse strand, counting down.
CGCTCGATCCAGCGCTGAAGAACGAGGCGGCTTACACGCTAAAAGTGAGCGACCGGGTGACCGTCACCGGCGGCGGATACATCGGGGCGGCGCACGGGACGAGCCTGTTGTTGCAGGCGATGAGCCACAGCAAGACCGGTCTCGGATTTCCCAAAATCAGTGTGCAAGACGCCCCTTACTCGCAGTACTGCGGCTGCATGGTCGATTTGGCGCGCCAGGACAATTTGATCGAAGAACTCAAGGGCGTGGTGGACATGAGTGCCAACACCAAGCCTGCGGTGGCCACTGGCGACATGCACAAATTCGCCTCCGCCGACGCCCGCTATGTGCGCATCACCATGCTCAAAAATAGCGCCAATCCAGGCGTCCATCTCGTCGAGGCCCGCGTCTTGAAAGTCGGCAAATAAGGCGCACACCATGAACGGTCAGAGAAATATTCTCATTTGGACTTGTCAAAGATGCCTGCCGTGGCAGCGTTGCCATCCCCCATGGCGGCACGCTCTGGTCGAGCGTCCCACTTCAAAACACCCCATAAACAGGGAGGTGGACGCTGTCAGGCTAGACGCACTAGCATGGGGTCGCATCACACCAGTCAGCTAACAACCAGAACCCGCATGAAACATCCCGTCATTTCCATGTCCCGCTTGCTCATTGTGGCAAGCCTTGCCCTGGCCGGCCCGGCAAGCCTGCAGGCTGCCAGCGAATTGAACCCAGCGCCGCGCCCGCCGATGGTGCCCTTAATTGTCCACAATCCATTTTTCGGCATTTGGTCGCCCTCCGATACGCTCAACTCGTCGGATACCCGCCACTGGACCAACAGCGTCGGACGCCTGCAGGGGTTGATCCGCATTGATGACCAGACGTTCCGGGTGATCGGCAGCCAACCCAGCACCCTGCCAGCACTGCCCCAGACCGGCATGCGGCTGTTTCCCACCCGCACGGTTTATACATTTGCCAACCCGCAAATCCAGCTGACCCTCACGTTCCTCACACCGGTGCTCCCGGATGACATCGAGCTGCTCGCCCGGCCGCTCTCCTACGTCGTCTGGGACGTCAACTCGGCCGACGGCAAGGACCACGCGGTGTCGCTCTACCTGGCCGCTGGTGCTGAATTGGCCGCCAATGCCGGCGACATGATTCAGGCCGCCACCGCTCAACCCAGCGGCCTGGTTGCAGCCAAAGTGGGAACCGTCACGCAACCGGTATTGGGCAGCTCCGGCGACGATCACCGGATCAACTGGGGCTATGCCTGGATTGCCGCCCCGGCAGCCCAAGCGGTGGCCACGGTTGGCGACGGTACCGCATTGGCCACGGCCTTCGCCAGCACCGGAAAACCCACCACCTCCGCCACCTACGGCCCCAATCTCTGCGGGGATGGCGGCGTTATCGCCGTGAGCCAATCCCTGGGCACCGTCAACAAACCGGTCTCTGCCTATCAAATGGTTGCCTACGACGAAGTTGCCTCGCTGACGTATTTCCGCCAGAAGCTGCAGCCCTATTGGCGGCGCAACGGCGCGCAAGCCACCGATTTATTGGCCTTGGCAGTCAAAGATTACCCGGGCCTTGCCAAGCGTTGCTCGGCCTTCGATACCGCGATGGCGGCCGACGCCGAACACCTCGGCGGCCCCAAGTATGCTTATCTGTGCGCCCTGGCCTATCGTCAGGCGCTGGCCGCCAACGGCCTGGCCGCCGACGCCAACGGTGCGCCGTTGATGATGCCCAAGGAAAATAGCTCGAACGGATGCATCGCCACCATCGACGTCCACTTTCCCATGATTCCTGAGTTTCTGCTGTTTTTCCCGTCGCTCGCCAAGGCCACTCTGGTGCCGCCCTTTGACTACAGCGCCTCCCCCCAGTGGCCTTATCCTTATGCTCCCCACGACCTCGGAACCTACCCGCTAGCCAACGGCCAGGTTTACGGCATGGGCGGCTCCGACGGCGACCGGATGCCCGTCGAGGAGTCCGGTAACCTGATTCTGATGATTGCCGCAGTGGCTCACGTCGATGGCAACGCCAACTTCGCCGGCAAATGGTGGCCGCAACTCACCGCTTGGGTCGGATATCTTGAAAAAGTCGGCTTCGACCCCGCCAACCAACTCTGCACTGACGACTTCGCCGGCCACTTGGCCCATAATTCAAATCTATCCGTCAAATCCATCCTCGCCATCGCCGCATACGGCCAACTCGCCGGAATGCGCGGAGACAAACCCACCGCAACCAAGTACCAAGCCATGGCCAAAGACTTCGCCCTCAAATGGATGAAGGCGGCCGACGACGGTGACCACTACAACCTAGCCTTCGACCGCCCTAACACGTGGAGCCTTAAATACAATCTGGTGTGGGACCGGATCTTGGGGCTCAACACATTTCCCCTCGAAGTGGCTCGCAAAGAGATGACGTTCTACCGCAGCCATCTCAACCGCTTCGGCTTGCCTCTCGATAGCCGTAGCCCCCAAACCAAATCCGATTGGTCGGTATGGTGCGCATCTCTAACAAACAAGAAGGAGGACCTCGTCGCCATCATCGAGCCGCTCTACGACTTCTACTCCCAGGTGCCCGAGCGCCGGGCCATGGTCGATTGGTATAACACCCAAGACGGAAAAATGATCGGATTCACCGCACGCTCGGTGGTTGGCGGCGTGTTCCTGCCATTCCTCTACGACGCCGCGTTGTGGAAGAAATGGGCCGGAGCCGACAAAGCCAATCCCAAAACCCATATCTGGGCTGCCCAGCCCAAGGCACCGGTTTTTGACACATTGGTGGTGCCTGGCGGCGACAAGGCCCCGGCCATCTGGCGCTACACGACCGACAAACCATCCGCCGGTTGGGAGAAACCCGGGTTTGATGCAGCCGCGTGGCGGGAAGGCAAGTCCGGCTTCGGCTCGCCCGGCACGCCCGGCACGACCATTGGCACCGAGTGGCGCACGAGCGACATTTGGCTGCAGCGCGACATCCTCATCCCTGCCAACGCCCCAGCCAACCTCGGACTCTGGATCCACCACGATGACGAAGTCGAAATTTATATCGACGGTCTGCCTGCCCTCGCCGAAACAGGGTTCACCACCCACTTCGAGGCGTTCGTGCCCGCCCCAGCCGCCAAAGCCAAGTTGAAGCCGGGCGCGACGGTGCACGTGGCGATCCACACCCATCAGGATCAAGGTGGCCAGTGCATTGATCTGGGCATCATCTCGATCAAATGAGTTTGACGACCTCGTTTTAGACGAAGGGGTGAGCCAGTTCAATTCTTCCGAATCCTGGAGTTTTCTGGGGCTGGGTCTTTACGCCTTTGCGCGAGGTAATCTTTACACCAGGATGCCCCTTCAAGAGGAGCACGGGCGACCGCCCTTGGCTTGTTCAAGCCACCCCATCTCGGTCGTTGCGGTGCTGCCAGCGGGCGAGCATCTGCGGCACGGCCAACGGCCTGGACCAAGTGACGAAACCGCCAGCTACCGCAGCCACCACTCCGCAAACCCAAAAAACCTGGTTGTAGCTGAGGTGAGCCGTGCCGGATAACAACGTCTGGGTCTTGGCGGCGGCGGCGATGCCAACCCACGACAACCAACTCGCGGCACCTTGCACCGCACCCTTGGTTTGCGCTGAGGGCCGGTGTTGCAGTACCGAAACAATCGGCACAATAAACAAGCCACCACCCAGACCTAGCAACGAAAGTGCGGCCGTAAAGGAGGGTCTGCCCAAGTCGGGCCAGCCGAGCCAGAGGCCCGCCACAGCCATCAGAGCGGCACCCGGCGCGATAAGGCCATACTCGATTCGACCGCGGGAAAGGCGGCCGGCGAGCAAGCTGCCGACGCCGATGCCGAGGCTCAGGGCGGCCTGGAGCCATGCCTGTTCGGTGGGTTTGAGGTGGAACACTTTTTGGGCGTAGAGGGCGAGATTGATTTGGACCAAAGTGGCGACGAAGAAGAATGCGGTGTTGCCCCAATTGGCGCGCCACAAGTCGCGATCGGTCTTCATGACCCGCAGGTTGCTCCAGATTTCGCCAAGGATATTGGGGTTAAATTTACGGGTAGGATCGGCGGCGGGCACCTTGAAGATACCGAGGCTGACGAAGCAACCGACACCGGCGAGGGCGGCGAGGAGGGCACCGGACCAGACTTCGCGATGGGCGAGGGTTTCGGCGAGCCAACCGCCGGCGAAGGTGCCCAGAATGATGCCGACGAAGGTGAGCAACTCAAGGATACCGTTGCCCGCAGCGAGCTTCGATGGGTGCAGCACCTCGGGCATGATGCCGTACTTTGCCGGGGCGAAAAACGTGCTGTGCACACCCATCAGGCAGATGGCGGCCAGTTGCAAAGCGGGCTGATCCCAGGCCAGTGCCAGCGCCGCAAATCCCATGATGGCCACCTCCCCGAGCTTCACACCGATCATCACCGAGCGCTTGCTGCAACGGTCCGCCAGCCAGCCTCCCACCGTCGAGAACAACAAGAACGGCACAGCGAACATCAGCGACGCTTGTGAGGCAAAGCCCTCTTTGTCGGCATCACTCAAGGCCAGCGATGCCAGCACCGGAAAGATCACCAACCAGCGCAGGGCGTTGTCGGAAAACGCTCCTTGGAACTGGGTGAACATCAGGTTCCAAAAGCCTTTGGGCCAAGACGGGGAAGGTGTGGATTGCATGCCGCTGGTAGGTTAAGAATCTTTGCCGGCGGCTGAACAGGCATTTTTTAACCGCAAATGCGTGGGCACGAAAATGATGCCGGTCAGGGCGCTGATCCACACGCTGCTGTAGGCGAGTTTGAGCCACAACGGAATCCGTTGGACGATGGCAGAGCTGGACGTTTCGGGATGCAATGGTTGGGTCAGAGGTGTTGGCGAGTTTCATTCACCCGCTAACCGGTGTCAAGACTTGCCCGGTCATTCCGCCAGCGTCACGCAGAGCCGGGCAAAGCGCTTGGGTGCCTCCAAGGTCGTTAGTAAATCCACCACCTTCACCCGCTCCCAGCGCGGGTTGATAGGGGTGACGGTTTCGATGCCCCCACTTTGCCAATCGATCAGATCGGAGGAAAACTGCGGGGTATAGGTGAGTTCCGCGCCGCTGGTACTCGTCCGGCGGACAAATTCCAAAGTGAGCCGGGTATTGCCGTCCACGGTTGCGAGCGCAAGTGCCGGCAGGCCGCACAAGCCGGTGTCCGCTTGCATGGCTGGAATTTCATTGAACGTCGGATCCAGGTTGAGGGCAAATTCCAACAAATTGGAGATACCATCGCCATCAAAGTCGGCCAAGGGGCCGGTGAGGACGGGCTCGGTGATTTGTGCAGGAGTGAAGTAAAGCCGCTGCCAGGCGCTGTAATTTTCCGGTGCGAGCGTGGTGGCGTCTGGTGCGACGGAGGTAATCCAGTTGGTAGCGGCTGCGATGCGCGAGCTGTAAAAGCTGGATGGGTTGTTTTGGGCTTGCTCGGGCAAGCTGATCCACGATTGTTGGGATTCATCGACCAAATAGTCCAAGCCACCGGCATCAAAGAGAGCCGCATTGAACGGGCTCCCCAGAGGACCGATCCGGAACGGCCCGTCCACCGAAAAGTGAATGCCGGCGAGCCTCCACAGCCCGTCCTCCAACACAAACATGCCGCCACCGGAATCCCCCACCGATAGATGGCATTCGTCTGCCACCCCCGGGTTGTCGAAGTCACAGGACAAAAACTCCCCGAGGCCCGCCGAGCTAACCGTCTTCACCACCGTGTTGCGGCCCCAGCGCTCGACCCCGTCACCCGCCCCCCAAAGCCAGCCTTTGGCCTCGCCGCCAACCACAATCTGGGCACCGCGTTGGGTGCCCCGGCCAAAAATAGCCGCGGTGGCTCCGATATCAGCCACTCCGCTGGACAGAGGCGCGTATGTCGGGAATGGCTTGGCATGATCCACTTCCCAAATCCGCAGATCGCTCGCCGGGCAGTCATGCAGCGCGATCGTCGTATAAATATCACCGTGGAAGTCAAACCCATCGCTGGGATAGCCACCGATGTGCTTGGCTGTGATAAAAAAATACGGGGCGATGGGCACGCCGAGAAACCCGATGAACTTGCCTTCGTATTGCCATCCCGAGTTGTCACCTGGCGTGGTGGTATGGTGCTGGACGTCGTCGGTGGCCAAAAAAATGACTGCCGAAGAGCGACCCGCCCATCCTAAAATGAGCCAAATTCCTATAAGCACCAAGCGTTGCAACGGCATGCGCGGACGTTAGCACACCCCCGCCAACCTCGCTGATAAATAAAATGATTAGCTGGCTTCGCTGGGTCAGCCGGATAACGATTGTCCCGACACCGCAGCAAAATCCATGAAATTCCGCCCATCCCCGTCCTCCACGCCGCCCCTTGCCCTGGCCACAGGCAGGCATAGGCCAACCCCAAATCTACCCGTATGCCCGCAATGAGCCTGCGCCGCTACATGACGCTGGTAGGCTGGGGCTTGCTGGTCACCACGCTGGGACAGATGGTGAGCCTCGGCGAAAAGCCGATCCGCAATCTACTGATGGATCAGCTCGGCCTGTCGGCCACAGAGATGGCCACCTGGCTGCTGGTGGCACTATTGCCATGGAGCCTCAAGCCGATCGCCGGGCTGTTGTCGGACGTGGTGCCGCTATTTGGCACCCGGCGCAAGTGGTATCTAGTATTCAGCTCGCTGCTGGCGGGTTTGCTGTGGTTTGCGATGGGGATGGTGCGGCAAACGTTTTATCCGT
>CAIQXC010000440.1 GCA_903875675.1 Akkermansiaceae bacterium | reverse complement strand
CGACAAAGCCGGGAGTGTCGCACTCCCGGCTTTGTGGTTAGGTTGATACAGACGGCGCGGGCTGGACGCCCGCGCCTCAGATCATCATTGGGCTTGTACCCGGACAAACAGTTTCGGAGCGCTCAGCAGACCCGCGTCGAGTGTCACTGGAACGGTCTCGACATCACCACCGTCAGCAATGGCGGTGCCTTGGGTCGCACCCGTCGAGGTCCATGTCACCAAGTCGGCAGAGTGCCAAACCGTGTAGGTTAGGCCGGTGTTGACCGTGCGGGTGTAGGAGAACGTGCCGGTCGCCTTGTTGAACGGCACGCTGATCGGATTGACCGACTTGCCGCTCTCTGGGTTGAGGCCGAACGCATACTCTTGGAAGTTGCTCATTCCGTCGTGGTCAGCATCAGCGCTTCCAGCCTGGCCGTTAATGCCGTGGGCGTTCGCCCAGTCAGCATAGCTCAGCGTTGTTGATGTACCCGTGTAGTGGCTCTGGATCTCGGCAGCAGTTAGCGCGCGGCTGTAGAGCGCCACGTCCTGGATGTAGGAAGGAGCAGCGGAGTTGCCGTTGCGCGAACCGATGGTGAAGCCTAGTTGGCCGGCACTGGCTGGCACATAGGTTGAGTCGCTGAAGCCTTCCAAGTTGCCATTCACATACAGCTTGAACGTGGTTCCATCGTAGGTGCCGACAACATGATACACATGACCCGCCAGGGCAGGCGTTGCGCCGTTGATGGATGGGTTGGTGGTGCCGGAGCTTGTCCACTGCATGCCGAAGCCAGCCGAACCATTGTTCTTCCAGATGGCATAACCCGTCCGCGAACCGGTGGTGCGGTCTTGGAGAGAAACCAAGTACTGAACCGTTGTGTTGGTGGGCTCGACCCAGCATTCAACCGAGAATTGCTTCGGATTGAGGCTGTTGTTATAGGCAACTCTCGTGTTGCCGCTGTCGGCTGTGGTGGTGTTGGTAAACAGCACCGACGTATTGCCATCTGCTCTCAGGCCGGCACTGCCCAGAGTGTAAGTGCCGCCGTAGGTGATGTTGTTCAGGCCGCTGGCCATGTCCACAGCCGTGGTGGCACCAACAGCCTCGTTGAGAGGCCAGTAGGACACCGGAGCGCTGTTGAGCACCATCGCCTCATAGCCGGTGCCAACGTTGGTGATTTGCTTCACCGTCAGCGCGTAGGTCTGGCTGGTTCCATCTTGTGCCGTAACCGTGTAGTTCTGCGGACTGGTGAAATCGCGCACAGTGCCAGAGGCCGGGCTGCAGCTGGCGAATGCCGACAAGCTGAACGTCGGTGCCAGGGCGCTCAACGAAGCGCTTCTAGGCACGACAATCTCCAGATTGAGGCCGCTGCCGTCAGCTGCCCAGGCCAAACCATCACCCGTGATGCCAACATTGGTCATCGCCTTGCCGGTGGCCGGCGGAGTTATGCTAACGGTCACGGTATAGACATTGGTGATTCCGTTAGACAAGTCTGTCACCGTGTAGGTGGCCGGGTTTTGGACGCCAAAGGACGGGGACGGAGCGGATCCGCTGGTTTGGTTGCAGGTGCCGGATGACACGCTGAAGGACGGATTGAGGGCCGCCAAAGAAGCACCCCAAGGAGTCCATGGCACGGTCAGGGCGATGGTCATGGCAGTTTGGTCGATGACGCCAGCCGCACCCGGAATCCCGAAGGACAGAATCTGCGCAGGTGCACTGAGGTACAAGTTGCCGCTCGCGGTGTCGAAGGTCCAGATTTTGGTCCCGTCTTCAAATTTCCAAGCGTTGTTGCTATCCGGACCGGTGAATCCGGCGACGCTGAAGTCAGCGCCGAAGGATTTGGTCGTGGTATCAACGAGGGGCCAGGTGCCAGCGGTGAGAGTGACAGCTGTGGTATCGATGGTGAAGACGCCGTCGATGGTGGCGGAGCCTGTCCCGGTGACCTTGTTGCTGCCGGCATTGGTGACGACGAACTTCAAGCCACCCGAGTTGGTGAGAACCAGCGAACCGGTCTTGACGGTGGTGGTGGTGGTGTACGTGTTGAGACCGGCCAGGCTGAGGGTGCCGGTGCCTTGCTTGATCACGCTGCCAGCACCCGAGATGACGCCCGAGAGCACTTGGTCCGCCGAGCTGCAATAGTCGAGGATGGTATTGGTGTCCAAGGAGATATTGCCCGGATAATTGCCGGCGCCGAGAGATCCCGATCCGGCAACACTGTTATACTGGTTGCCACTGCTGCCTATGCCCCGGCCACCGACCGTCAGATAGGCGAAGTTCACATTCGAGCCCTTCACCAAGGTGATTGGACCGGTGAAGGTGTTGACCGCAGGAAGGTTCAGGAAGCTGTAAGATCCCGATTGCGTCGTGAAATGCGCTGTCAGCGAAGTCGGGCTGCCATCGGAGGAATCGCTGATCGCTCCGTTGAAGGCCACTTCCTCGCGGTCGCCATTGCCCTGGTCACCCATATAGACGGCTAGCGTCTTGGCACCCGTTCCGGTGGCCGTGACGGCACCAAAACCGAAGAGGGTGTCGTTGTCATTGACTCTCAGGGAAACCGTGCCGGAGCCGGTGCCGGAGAGATCCAATGGACGATTGGTGACAAAGGGGCCACCTTGGCCCAACTGATAGCGCAAGGTGACGCCATTGTTGAGGTCGATGGTTGCATCAGCACCGGTGGGTGCGCCCAAGGGGCCGTTGACGCCGGCGTTGGTCAGGCTGTTGGCCAGTTCCAAGGTGCCAGCCAGAACACTGGTTTTACCGGTGTAACTGTTGACTGCGTTGGGGATGAATGTGCCGCTGCCCGCTTTGGTCAGAGTGCCAGCGCCAGCCAGCGGGCCGCCGCTGAAGGTGTAGTTGCCCGAACCACCCACCAAGGTGGAAGCAGGTGCCAAATCAGCCGCGACGATAATGATGCCACCGGCAGCATTGTTGAAGACGACGTTTTCACCATCGGTGTAGATGGATGCCGTGCCTGATGGTTGGCCGAGCCAGTTGACAGAACTGGTGTCCCATGTGCCGCCGCCGGAAATGTTCCAAACGACCGTCGTGTCCGGCTGAATGAAACTAACCGTGACGGTGTAGGTTTTGCTGATGGATGGATCCGAGGAGGTAACGACATAATTCACCGGATTGGTGAAGTCATAAGCGTCGCCGGAAACGTGATCGCAGGTGGCCCCTTCGGACAGGGAGAAAGTCGGAGCCAGGGAGTTGAGTGCGGTGCCATCGGGCACGGCGACGGAGACATTGGTGCCGGAAATGGAGACGCCGCCGCCTGAGACAGCAAACGTGAGCAGATCAGCCTGCGGCGTGAGGGTGCCGGGAATACTGACGTCGTCCATGGTGATCCATCCCCAACCGCCGTTGTCCATGTTGATGAGGTTCAAGGTGCAGACGACGTTCGCGTAAGGAGCGAGTTCTGCGGCCGTGAAGGTGACCGTTTCCCAGCTGTCGTTGCCACCACTGGCTCTGGCTTTGTTTAGCACGAAGACACCGTCACTGGCGCGGCACAAGGCCACACCCATCCAGGCGGCACCATTGGCTGCGGCTTCCGGCACGGAGGTTTCGTTAGCTGGAGCGCTGCCGTGGGGCGATCCCTTGGACAATTTCACCGTCAAATCGGCGCCAGCGGCGAGGGTGATTTCCGGCGAACGCAGCCACAACGTGTTCAAGTGGTTATCTGTGTCGCCGCTGACCCAGACCGCGCTGTTGCGAGGCACAAACAGACCTTCTTTGCCGGACGCCGGTTGGATGACGCCGCCATTGATGGTGCCGGGCATGGCCGAGATGTTCGGTGCCAGATCCACCCAGCCGCCGACATTCGAATTGGCGCTGCTGTCCCAGACTCGGTTGTGCCAGCCTTGCAGCGTGGCATCATTGAAGTCATAAGTCAAAACGGCCGGTGCGACGCTCACTGTGACGCTGTAAGTGTTCACTGTGGCCCCGTCGGTGACGGTGTAGGTGGCTGGATCGGTAACGCCGAAAGATGGCGATGGCACCTCACCACTGGTCTGGTTGCAGGTGCCGGACATCAGCGTGAAGGTCGGCGCGTAGGATGCCAAATCCGACCCGTACGGCAGAGTGATCGCGATGGTTTTCGCCGCCTTGTCAATCACAGCACCGGGCCCGAACGTTAGGATGGTTGCTGGCTCAGCCGTGATCGCAAGAGTCACGTCGGTCACCCGCATGGACGTGGGGTCCGCCCCGCCCTGATTTCCGTCTTGGCCCACTGCGAATTTGATCCGGACATCCTGACCTTCGAAAGCATAGAGGTCGGCGGTGATATGAGTCCAGTCGGAATCACCCACGCAGTCGTGGAAAATGGTAGCCAAAGTTGTCGTGCCGGCCGCATCGGTGATGTAAGCATCCTGCTCATCCCAAGGGAGGCCGTCTGTGGTCTGGCGCAAGACCCAGAAGTCTAAGCTCGATCCCTTTGGCACATTGGTGATCAACTGGCTGATGGAGGAGAAGGGCCCTCCTTCGGGATTGGCGGGGCTTCCAAGATAAGCCGAGTCTGTTCCGGAATGGCCGGTTGTGATGTCAACCACCGGGGTTGGAGTGCTGTCAACGATGTCCCAACCGGTGAAATCCCCGGTTGCAAAGTTTCCATTGATGATGTCCGCTTGGGCGCTGCCCGCCCATAGCCCTAGACCCACCGCCGTGGCGAGGGCAAGGTGCTTGAGACTAGCTCGCGCATGTTTGAATAGATGTAGGCTTTTCATGGTGTTTTAGTGGCTGGTTTTGTGGATCTGGTTTGTTCTGATTTGTTTTTTTGGGATGTTTGTATGCGCTCAAATTCCGAGTTCAGGGCCGCCACAGCCAAAACCAACGAACCCAAAGCCCACGAAGACTCCGAGAAAACGCTGGTAATGGTTGGACCCCCCAGATCAGGGAGGGCGGAAGCTGGACCGCGAATACGGAGCGAGCAAGAAAAATATCTGAAACCCAAGAAATAATTTTCTTTGGTTTGGACAGACCGGCGTATGGGTGGACGGCATCTGGGCCGCGCAGGTCAGAACTCAGTGTTCGAACTCAAAAGCGCCACGGGTCGAGGAAGCTCAATTCCCTGAAATGCGAGGACTGGTTCCATTGGCCGAAGGGGTCAGTCCTCCTGAGTAAGTCGCTGTAATCCGTTG
>CAIQXC010000439.1 GCA_903875675.1 Akkermansiaceae bacterium | reverse complement strand
CAGCAAGGAGTTTGTGAACGAGGCGTTTGCCCGGGCCCGGGAGCGATTCAGCGCGAAGCGCAAAGATGGAGCGCGGGCGATGCGGGGCAACGGCAGCGGGGTGAAGGGATTGCTGTGGAGTGTCAGGGATTTGCGCGTAAGAGTCTGACAGGGTGCATTCGAGCGTGTGCAAGATTCCATGTGGTCCTGCTTTGGCATGGTTCGATCTACTGATTTTCCCCACTCACTGTGAAAATATCTCGGTCCGCCACGGAGCCACCGCCACATTGGGCCCCCAAGGAAGCGCCCCGCTCATGCCCTGAGGGATATTTGCAGAAATAATCGGCGCTTGGGATCGGTAAAAGGGTCACAAAGCCTGCCCTGAACCTTCATCTCTCCTTATGAAACTCCCTCCTGCCACCACCATCGCCGCTGCCGTCCTGATCGCTGCCGTCGGATTCCTCGTTGGCAAATTCACCTCCCCAGGTTCCAGCGATGCGCCTGATGCCTCTGATCCCCGCAACGCCTCCCTGCGCTCAAGCACCCGGGCCGCAAGTTCCGCAGACCACTCTGCAGCCAGCTCCAAGCGCAACGCCCACCCGGACTCCAGCCACAGTGCCTCTGGCGGAAATAAACTCACCCGCCTCGAATCCATCGTCCGCGGCGAAAACGCCCTCGACCGCAACCGCGCCCTACTCGCTTACATCGACCAACTCGCCCCGGGTGATTTTGAAGCGGCTATCGCCAAATTCCGCGGCCTCGGAATCACCGAAAGCCGCTTCAGCGAATACGCCATGTTGCTCACCGCATGGTCACAGGTCGATCCCACCGCCGCTCTCGCCTACGCCCAAGCCAACACCCGCAGTGGCTTTGCCGCCACCACGATCCTCTCGACCTGGGCCGCCACCGATCCTGAAGCCGCCATCCGCTGGGCCCAAGCAAACCACACCAGCACCGATGCCAACCCCTATTTCGCTGGCATTATTCGTACGCTCGGTGCCACCGATCCGGCCCGCGCCTCCGCACTGCTTACCAGCATGCCCCGCAGTAACGAACGCGGCGAGGCCCTGGACGCCATGCTCCCCCACGTCCTGGCCCAAGGCACCGATGCCGCTCGTGCGTGGATTTCCGCCCTCACGGATGATTCGCTGCGCAACGGCTCAATGATGCGCGCCGCCGACCAAATGGCCCAAACCGATCCTAAAGGCACCGCCGATTGGTTGCTGGCCAACCCCGGAGAGGCCACCAAACGTAACCTCGATAACGTGCTGGCAGCCTGGGCAACAGCCGATAAGACGGCCGCCGTCGCCTATTATGAGGCCCTGCCCAAAGGCGAAGAGCGCGGCAATGCCTTGCGCGGCGTCATTTCCGCCATCTCAGGCCAAGACCCGGCCGCCGCGGCTGCCATGATCAACAGCCACCCCGCCGATATCACCGATGGTACAATTCAAACGTTTATTTGGCACTCCTTTGGCAGCAATCCGGCTCTTGCTTTAAATTACGTTGGAAGCATCGCCGATCCCGGCAACCAGGAGAACATGTATAACCACTCCTTGGACAGATGGCTGAGTCGCGATCCGGCCAGCGCCCAAGCCTGGATCCAGCAAAACCCCCTGCCCGACAACGTCACCCGCCACCTGCAAGAACGTGCCGCACAAGCCCAGCCCTAGCCAAACACGCTCTGCCCCACGGCGGTACCCCGCCACCGAACCCGGCATTTTAGACTGCACATGCCAATTGCCGCGTTGACAGCCGGGGCTGCTCCGGCCATCTTCCGCGCATGGACACCACCAAACTCCTTCTTGGCACCACCGTCGCCCTGCTGCTCGCGGCCGTGGTGATGTCTTGGAATAACATGCAGCAAGGGGTGAAAAACACCCCGGCCGATGAAACCGAACGCCTGCGTAAAACCGTCGATGCCCTCCGTGAGGACCTCAACCGAGCCGCCTTGGAAAAACAGCTTCAGCAAAGTGCCGCAGCACCCGTTGCCCCGCCGGCTGCCAACCACGACGAGCTCGAGGCCACCAAACAACGCTTGAAGGAAAGCGAGGACCTCCGCTTGGCGCTCGCCGAAGACAAGGCCAAGGCCGAACGCAACGCCAAGGTCTCCGACAGTGAGAACATGGAGCTGGTTCGTGGCGAACTGGAAAAAAAGAACGCCACCGCCCGCGAAGCCCGCCTCATCGCCCAAGCCCTGCTCGTCGCAAAAGTCAAGGAATGCGTCAATGACCCCCAAACCGGCACCTTCGTCACCCTCGAGGTGCTCCTGCCCGATCAAGTCCAGCAAAATACCATCCTCGATATCCGCCGCAATACCGGCATCCTCGGCAAACTCAAAATCTCTTCCATCGTCGGCAGCGAAGCCATCGCCAACGTGCTTCCCGGCTTCGGCATCATCGCCCCGGTGGTCGGCGACGAACTCATCCTGCCGCCGCGCTTCTAGCCCATGCCCACCACCACCGTCGGCCTCATCTCCCTGGGTTGCGCCAAAAACCTCATCGACTCGGAAGTCATGCTCGGCCACCTCGCCCAGGCCGGCATGGCCATGACTCCAGATCCCGAACTCGCCGATGTGCTCATCATCAACACCTGCTCGTTCATCGATCTCGCCAAGCAGGAGTCGATCGACGCTGTGTTCGGCGCCGTCAAGGACCGCAGCGCCGACCCCGAACGAGCCCGCCAGAAAATCATCGTCGCAGGCTGCTTGTCTCAACGCTTTGCCAAGGACCTGCCCGGTCTGATGCCGGAAGTCGATGCCTTCATCGGCCTCGACCAACTCCCAAAAATTGCGCCGATCATCCACAAGCTGTTAGGATCTAACAATCAAAGCGAGCTAACCAAGGACGAGGGTCCAGCAGCCACAGACGACCCCCGCGATTTCGTCACGCTCAAGCCTCAATTTGTTCCAGATTACACAACGCCGCGCTTCCGCCTCACGCCGGACCATTTTGCCTACGTCAAGATTGCCGAGGGCTGCAACCACACCTGTTCGTTTTGCATCATCCCGCAAATCCGCGGACGGCACCGCTCTCGCAGCCAGGACTCGGTTGTGCGCGAGGTCGAGGCGCTGGTCGCTTCGGGGGTCAAGGAAATCAACCTCATTTCCCAGGATACCACGTATTTTGGCATGGACCACTGGAGTGAGCACCGCCCGAAGCCGGCCTCGCCGGTGGATTCCAGCAAGGGCGAAAGCCTCGCCAGCCTGCTGCGCGCCATCAACCAACTCCCAGGCGATTTCTGGGTGCGGCTCCTCTACACCCACCCGGCCCATTGGTCCGATGAATTGATCGAAACCATCGCCGCCTGCGACAAGGTAGCCAAATACGTCGATATCCCGCTCCAACACATATCCGATCGCATGCTCACCGCCATGCAGCGGGTGACCACCGGCGACTACATCCGCGACCTGCTGCGCCGGATGCGCGTCGGCATCGCCGGCCTCGCCATCCGCACCACATTCATCGTCGGCTTTCCCGGCGAAACCGAGGAGGATTTCCAGGAATTGTTGGACTTCATCGATGAGTTCCGCTTTGAGCGTGCCGGGGTTTTTCAATACTCCAAGGAGGAAGGCACCCGCGCCTATCAATTGAACGGCCACCTCCACCACATGACCCGCCGCAGCCGCTGGTCACGCGCCATGGCCGCCCTCCAGCGCATCGCTGGCGAAACCAACCAAGCCCAAGTCGGCAAGTCCGTGCGTGTGCTCGTCGAAAGCCCCGGCCTGGCCCGCAGCGCCTGGGACGCCCCGGAAATCGACGGCTCCGTGCATGTTGACGAGGCCCTGCCCGTCGGCCAATTCGCCACCATCACCATCAGTGATTGGAGTGGCTACGATCTCGTCGCAAAACATTGACAGCACTCCAGTTGTCTCAGTTGGCAGTTGTCAGTTGGCAGATTCAAAAAATGAAACTGGCGGGATTCGTATCGCTTTGCCGACCCCTTGAAAATTGACTACCCATTTGGGGTCAACCGTCATCACCAACATAGCACGCACCACTGCAAACCAAAGTCCTTTGGGTTGCCAACAAAAGTCCGAACTCAGGACTTGGCCTCAACCATGCCAAAGCATCCAGCAAGCTCCAATCCCTGAAATCACGGCAAAGCTGCGGGTTGTCCACCCTCCGCGATCCCCGCATGAAAGGCTGCAGATGAAAGGCTTGCAGGTGGGCTGAAAATCGCTTAAGAAATGTGAAACATTCATCCCACCCATGGCAGCGGACTACACAGAAGCGGACATCAAGTCGTTGGATTGGCGCGAGCACATTCGCATGCGCCCCGGCATGTACATTGGCAAGCTCGGCGACGGCTCGTCGCCTGACGACGGCCTTTACATCCTGCTCAAAGAGGCCATCGACAACTCGATTGACGAGCACATCATGGGCTACGGCAAGGAGATCCAGGTGGATATTGATGACGAGGGGCGGGTGGAAGTGCGCGATTTTGGTCGTGGCATTCCCTTGGGCAAACTCTTCGATTGCGCTGCACAAATCAACACCGGTGCCAAGTACGACAGCGAGGCATTCAAGAAATCCGTCGGCCTCAATGGCGTCGGCATCAAGGCGGTCAACGCTCTATCGACGTTTTTTGAAATCCAGGCCTGGCGCGATGGGCAGACCAAGGCGCTGGAGTTTTCCAAGGGTCTGCTGACGGTGGACATGAAAAACCCGCGGCGCGACGATGGGATCAACGGCACGCGCTTGGCGTTTGAGTTGGACCGCAGCGTATTTCCGCCCAAGGCGAAGTACCGCGAGGCGTTTGTGGAGAAGATGTGCCGCTACTACTCGTACCTGAATCCGGCGCTGACGACGATCTTCAACGGCAAGAAGTTCCGAGCCAAGGACGGCTTGTTGGACCTGCTGCGCGAGGAAATGGAGAATGAGCCGCTGTATGCCCCGATCCATCTGGTGGGCAAGGATATTGAGATCGCCTTCACCCACAGCGCAGAGAGCGGCGAAGAATATTATACCTTCGTCAACGGCCAAAACACGTCTCAGGGCGGCACTCATCTGGCCGCCTTCCGCGAGCAAATCGTGCAGGTGATCCGCGGGTTTTACAAAAAACAATACGAAGCAGCCGACATCCGCGCCGGCATCGAGGCGGCGGTGAGCGTGCGCATCATCGAGCCGGTGTTTGAGAGCCAGGTTAAAACCAAGCTCGGCTCCAGCACCATCAGCCCCGATGGCGAATCATTGCGCACGTTCATCGGCAATTTCCTCAAGACCAACCTCGACAACTACCTGCACAAGAACCCGCTGGTGGCCGAGGCGATCCAAAAGCGCATCCAATCCGCCGAGCGCGAACGCAAGGACCTGAAAGGCATCCAGAAAATCGCCCGCGAACGCTCGAAACAGGCCAAGGTTCATAACAAGAAGTTACGGGATTGCCGGGTCCGCTACGATAGCAAGCACAAGCGCCGCGATGAGAGCACGCTCTTTCTAACGGAGGGCGACTCCGCCTCCGGGTCCATCACCAAGAGCCGCGATGTGGAGACCCAGGCGGTGTTTTCGCTGCGTGGGAAGCCCCTCAACACCTTTGCCCTGCCGCGCAAAATCGTCTATGAAAACGAGGAATTCGCCTTGCTCCAAGCCGCTCTCAACATCGAGGATGGCGTCGATGCCTTGCGCTATAACAAAGTGGTCATCGCCACCGACGCCGACGTGGATGGCATGCACATCCGTCTGCTGCTGCTAACGTTTTTCCTGCAGTTTTTCCCCGAACTCATTCGCGACGGGCATTTATTCATCCTGCAAACCCCGCTGTTCCGAGTGCGCAACAAGAAGGAAACCATCTATTGTTATGACGAGGATGCCCGCAAAAAAGCCTTGGCCAAACTCGGCAAGAATGCCGAAATTACCCGCTTCAAGGGCCTCGGCGAAATCTCCCCGGATGAATTCAAATTCATGATCGGCCCGGATATGCGCCTCGACCCCGTGGCCTACGAGGAAGGCAAGGGAGTGAAGGAATTGCTAGCTTTTTACATGGGCAAGAACACCCCGGACCGCCAGGACTTCATCATCGAAAACCTCCGCGAAGACGTCGATCGCCAAGTGGCGTGACGGCGCAAATCGGCCTGTCCCGCTCAATACGGTCAATTTTGCAGGAGGATAGGCATCCCGCCTATCATGGACGACGGGCTTCCAGCCTGGCGTTTGATGCGCAGCCAGCTGGAAGCGCTGTCTTCCCTCACGGGCAAAAGAAGGCCGCCAGCGGTGAACTGGCGGCCCAAGCTATTGGTTTGTTAGTAGAGATCGGGGTTACGGGACCGTCACTTGGTGGGTCTTGATTGACGGACGCAACGCTCTACGCTAAGCTGCGGCCCCATGAAATTCCCAATTGGTTTGATGACAGCGCTGCTCACCACTTTTCAGGTTCTCGCCCAAGATGCACAGCCGGTTCACCTGTGGCCCGCAGCGGCACCCGGCGCGCTGGGCACCGATGACAAGGACATTCCAACCCTGACGCCATTTCTGGCCAAGCCCGAGTTGGCCACCGGTGCGGCGTTGGTCATTTGTCCCGGTGGCGGCTACGGTGGATTGGCGGGTCACGAGGGCAAGGATTATGCGTTGTGGCTCAATACCCAGGGCATCGCAGGGTTCGTGCTCAAGTATCGGCTAGGCAGCGGCGGTTACCGCCACCCGGTGATGCTCGGCGACGCCGCCCGCGCCGTGCGCTTGGTGCGGGCCCGCGCCGCCGAGTGGAAGATCGACCCAAAGCACGTTGGCATCATGGGTTCCTCGGCCGGCGGCCATCTGGCATCCACCTTGCTGACCCATTTTGATGCGGGCGACGCCAACTCAAGTGATGAGATCGAGCGGCAAAGTTCGCGGCCGGATGTGGGCATCTTGTGCTATGCTGTCATTTCTATGGGACCTAACACCCACGGCGGGTCCAAGGCGAATTTGTTAGGAAACAACCCGTCTGCCGAGTTGGTCAAACTATTATCTAACGAGCTTCAGGTGACCCCGCAAACCCCGCCGTGTTTCCTCTGGCATACTTGGGAAGACAACGCCGTCAAAGTCGAAAACACCCTGGAATTCGCCATGGCCATGCGCCGCGCCGACGTGCGCTTCGATTTGCATATCTACGAAAAGGGTGGCCACGGCATGGGCCTGGCCGGCAACCCTGCCGAGCCGGCAAAATGCCACGACTGGACCCGCGACTGTGCCTCATGGCTCAAGGTCGAAGGCTTCGGGCGCAAATAGCCAGATGTTTGATGGATACTTTTCCGAGGGTACACCAACCACAAGGAAAATCCCAAAGGCAGGCCACCGCAATGGCCGTGGAGTTGCTTGCCTAAACCGGCCTGAGAATTTCCGAGGCTCAGTCTCTCCGGTGGCGCGACATCAAAGCCGACCATCTTGTCGTCCGCACCGCCAAGAATGACGACTTACGGCAAGTCCCCTTGATACCCGCTGCACTCGACCTACTCACCCGCCTGCGGGCCGCTGAGATCCCCACAGGCCCCGACAATCCGGTCTTGCTCATTCAAGTCCCCCGCATCGTGCTTGATCACTCATGCGAGCGCCTGGGCATCGACCCCATGAGGGTGCATGACCTCGGCCACCTCTTCGCCACCCGCTGCATCGAAAGCGGCGTGGACCTGCCGACGCTATCCACATGGCTGGGCCACAAGGACGGGAGGCATTGACACCAAGCTAATCCACCACCAGATTGACGGTTGCGTCACCGCGTAAGGCTCTGGAATAGGGACATGTTTGGTGCGCTTCGTTCATGATGCGAATGGCCTGAGAGGGATTGGTTCCAGGGATCGTACCATGGAGTTCCACCGCCAGATGGTAGCCACCCTGATCATCCTCGATTAGACTCACGAGCGCCCGAACGGTGGTGCCCTCAGCCGAAACGCCCAGCTTTTTGGCGGAGTTGGCCAAGGCTCCATTGTAACAGGCCGCATACGCGCCCGCAAACAACAGTTCAGGATTCGGACCACGTAGCTCGAGTCCCTTTTCCATCGGATTTCCCAAGGTTACGTCCAGCAGTCCGGCCGGATTGTGCAGGGTTCCTGAACGCCCGCCCTCGGAAAGAGCCTCTGCCGTGAACAATGTTTTTGTCATGACTGAAATATAGGCGACACGTCGAAGCCCGTCTATGGGGTGAAATCCTACAATTCTACATCGTCCGGGGGATTTGATCCGCCAGGGATTCCGCCGGATACGCCCAGATTTCCGCCAATGTGGGATGGTAGTGAGGCATGTCCGCCAGTTCATGGACAGTCATGTGTTTCACCATTGCCGCGACAATTTCATGAATCAACTCGCCGCCATACGGACCAATGCACGCACCTCCGAGGATTTCCCCTGATTGCGGATCGGCTAGTAGTTTTACGTAGCCATCGGTGGCTCCCATGATGAGTGATTTGCCGAGTTCACTGAAGGGATGGCCGGCCGTCAGGTATGGAATCCCGCGAGTTGTCGCGGCCTTTTCGGTTAGCCCGACGACCGCCACTTGCGGCTCGGTAAAAATCACTGCCAACAACAACCGTTCATCCAGACGCCGAGGGTTATCCGGGTGCGCGATGTTATGCGCCGCATTGGTGCCTTGCTGGACGGCCAGATGAACGACCTCATGCGGTCCCGTGCAGTCACCGGCGGTGTAGATATGCGGTATGCTGGTTTGCATGAATTCGTTTGCCGGAATTCGTCCGTGCTCAATGGCAACACCGGCCATTTCGAGATCCAGCGACTCGATGTTAGACTTTCGGCCAATAGCTAACAGAATGTCGCTGGCCGAGACGGCTCCCGGCTGACCGTGGTGCAGGAATGAGACGGTTTTCCGCCGACCGTCGCTCTGTGCGTCAGTGAGTTCCGTAGCGGTGATAATCTCAATCCCGTCACGACGGAAGATCCGTTCGATTTCCATCGCGGCATCGGTATCGAAATTGCTCAAGATGTGCTCGCTTCGCTGGAGGAGTGTAACACGGACGCCAAACCGCGCAAAGAACTGGGCGAATTCCACCGCCACGGGACCGCCGCCGAGAATGATCAGGGATTCCGGGAGGTGAGTCAGTCTGAGCACGTCGTCGCTTGTTAAATATCCGGCCTCGGACAGTTGGGACAGGTGCGGAGGCGCCACTGAGGAGCCGGTGGCGATCACAAAGTGTCCCGCAGTCAGCGGCTCGTGGTCGTCCACTGCGACCGTGTGCGGATCCAGAAACCTCGCCTGGCCACGGATGAACTGGAATTTTCCGCTGGTCAGTTGCGCGCGGCGATCCTCCGCCAGATCCGCGATGAATGCGTTTTTGTGCGCCATGACTTTGGCAAAGTCAAAACCGACATTCTCGGCATGGATGCCCCATAGCCCGACATGACGGGCATGCTGCATGACTTCTGCGGCATAAAACAGCGACTTCGTGGGCATGCAACCACGCAGGATGCACAAGCCACCCACTTCCAGACGGCTTTCGATCACCACGGTACGCAATCCATCAGCCACCGCCGTATGCGCCGCCGCATAACCGGCACTGCCGCCGCCGATAATAGCCAGATCGTAATCGAATGTCATGGTTTCACGATGAGTTTCATGCCGCACTTGGGGCAGTTGCCCGGGACGTCTTTCACCACTTCGGGGTGCATCGAACATGTGTATTGCATCGTCTGAGGGCTACCCGCCTTAGACACGGACTTGGTGCATCCCGCCACGTTTAAACCGGCCAGGCCGAGGGTACCCACCGAAAGGAAGGCACATAACAATTTTGTTTTCATGGGAATACTTGGGGTAGCCGTTTGGATGACCTTGGCGATCCGCTCTCACGGGCGGTTCACTCACGAATTTGTCAGTGTATCATTGGATGAGCATGGTGCTCCCTGTTTGGGTCCTGGCATCTAGCTTTTTCCCGAGGGTCTCTTCCGACCTGACCCGCTTTTCCTGCCGCCGCCGCTGAGTTTGTTCACCGTGGCCCATGCCCGCGCTTGCGCGGCCTTTGTGCTGAGGCCCTGCTGCTCGTAGCCGGTTTCGATGTGTGCCGCCTGACGAATCTGCTTGTCAGTATAACTGGACTTATCTCCTTGAGGCATGGCGGTTCGTTACTTAACCTTTTCACCTTTCCGGTCTGCGGTGCTTGAAGCGGGAGGCACGTTGATGCCGAGTGCCGCAGCCAGATCAATCTCGTGAGACTGCTCCTGGACGATAATCGCCCGTAACGTTTCGCTCAATCCAAATTCGCCCATCGCCTCGGCTTGGCGAATGCGTTCGCGATAGCGTCCAACGGTTTCCCGTTCGTTGTCGAGATCCGCACGCAGCATTTCCACAGCGTCAGATGAGGTTTTGACCGGCTTGGCGGTCACGCACGGCATTCCACCCAGATAATCGATCTGCTTGGCAATTTTGATGGCATGTTGCAATTCCTCGCCCGCATGCAGTTCCAATTCGCGTGCAATATCTGTGTATGCAGCGCCTTTCAGCACCTGGCTGTACACGATGTACGCTATGATCGCTTGGTATTCGCCCGAAAGATCCTCGTTGAGCAGTTGGATCATTCGTTCGCGTGTGACATTCAAGTCAGTCGTCGTATTTGGTTGTGTCATATGCCACACAATAACTAACGCGTCCTAAATCTAAAATGGGGTGTAACCCCACCCTGCTTTCTTCCTCCAGATCCTACGGATGGCATTAAGGCGCGGGAAGATTACCGACATGTAAGCCTCTGTCCACGCGCGAGCAAAGCATCCACCGACCACGCGTCCGCACCCACGATCAACAGGAAAATCAAACCCAGCAGCATCGAGAAATCAATGCACGCCTCATGCATCATGCTCAGGAATCCGTAGCGCGGGAGCTTGGCGAGCGTAAAAATCCAGAGACCGTGTCCCTGCAGGATCGGAATTTTCGTCGAGAGGATGGCCACCGAGATATTGATTAGGAGCGGGACCGCCGCCAAGCGGGTGATAAATCCGACGAGCAGGAACGCACCACAAATGGTTTCAACCGCGCCGACAAATGGCCCCATCGCTCCCGGAGCGGGAATCCCAATCTGGACGAATCGCCCCGAACCCAGCGCCTCGGGATAGAGAAACTTTTGGATTCATTCCAAAAAGAACACGGTGCCGACCATCAGGCGGATCAGCACGATGGCGACAGGCGCATGGCTGGAGGTAAGTTTGGTCTCAGTGTTTATGTTGTACTCCTCTCTTTCGGGCTGGACGCCGTGGGTTCAGTTCGCCACGCCTCT
>CAIQXC010000438.1 GCA_903875675.1 Akkermansiaceae bacterium | reverse complement strand
GGCCGCTTTCGTTCGGAAAACTCGCCGTGGATCCGCGAGGTCATGGAAGCCATCGTTGACCCGCGCATCCGCCTTGTCTCCATCATTGCGTCGGTCCAGTCATCGAAAACGACGGCACCGGAACTCACGCTTTGCTATATCATCTCCAACCTGCCCGGTCCCACGCTGTGGCTCGATCAGACCGACGAGGATGCCCGCGACTATTCGGAGGCGCGGTTGCAGAAGTTGTTCGACCAATGCCAGCCGGTGGCCCGCCTCATGCCCACCGGCATCCACCGCCACAAGCGCAAGAACAACGCCATCCACTTCAACAACGGCATGGTGCTGTGGATTCTCGGGGCGCACAACAAGACGAACCTGCAGCGCCGGTCGATCCGCTGGTTGGTCGGGGACGAAACATGGCGTTGGCCCGAAGGTCACATGGCTGAGGCAGAGGCCCGCGTCACCGCGTTCGGCTGGCTGGGCAAGTGCATCTTCATGAGCCAGGGCGGCGAGGAGGACGATGACACGCACCGCAAGTTCCTAACGACCGACCAGCGCGAGTGGACATTTGCGTGCCCGGAATGCGGCCATCGCCAACCGTTCAAGTGGGAATGCGTCGAGTGGAGCAAATCCGCCCGCGACGAATTTGGCGACTGGGATTTCGATGAGGTGAGGCGTACCACTTCCATGCGTTGCGAGTCGTGCAACCACCATTTTGACGACGGGGACCGGATGCGGCGCGAACTCAACGCCACGGGCAAGTTCGTCTCCAAGAACCCGAAGGCATCGACGGAAAACGTCGGATTCCATTGGAATGCGCTGTGCGCGATGAGCTGGGGCCAGCTTGCCGAGCTATATCTCCGGGCCAAGGCGGCAGCCCGCAAAGGGGATGTTTCGTCGCTCCAACAGTTCTATCAGAATCGACTAGGACTGCCCTGGCGTGAATACGTCGAGGACTACAAGTTGGAGATCGTCAAGTCCGGGTACAAGCGCGGCGAGACGTGGGAGGAAGAGGGTGCCATCGACCCCAAGACACGCTCCATGCTTGCGGCTCCATTGCCCGAACGAACCGGCCTCATCCCGCTGCGGTTCCTGACGGTGGACTGCCAGTTGGACCACTTGTTCCTGACCGTGCGCTCGTGGTCAGCCGAGGGATCGTCGCGGCTGATGTGGAACGAGCGGGTGCTGACGTTCACCGACATCGACATGACTCAGGAACGCTTCGGCATCCACCCCTGCCTTGTGTTTCTCGACGCCGGCTACGCGACCTACGATGTTTATCGGGAGTGCGCCAAGCGCGGCTGGGTGGCTCTCATTGGCGACCGCCGTCCGGTCTATCCGCACAAGGGGCGCAACGGCAAGACGGTGCTGAGGTTCTATTCTCCACGCCGCAAGGTCGTGCTCACGCACCGCCAGACCTGCCACGTCCATTACTGGAGCAACCTCAACATCAAGGACACGCTGGCCCGCCTGCGCCGCAACCAGGACGCCAGGCAGGGGCCGACATGGGAGGTGCCCGACGACATCGACGACGACTACCTCGCCCAGATGGAAAGCGAGCAGCGGGTGAAGGAAAAGGGCCAGTGGATGTGGAAGCAGATTGGCAGCCGACCCAATCATTACTTCGATACCGAGTGCCTCCAGACGGTCGCCGCCACCATGCTCAAGATCATCGGGCGCGAGGCGGTGGCAAGTGGGCGTGTGAGTCCATCTCGGCCTCATTCGCGGTACACCATGCTCAAGATCGTGGGACGCGAGGCGGTGGCAAGTGCCTCCGTTGACACTCCAACCGGGGAACCATGAAAACGCTGATCCTTGCCCTTACCCTGTCTCTGCTGTTGCCCGCCTGCACCACGCCGCCGCCCGTCAGTGGTTCGGTCGAAAGCAAATTCGGGGGCATCACGTTGCTGCCCGATGGCCGCATCGAAATCACCGTGAACCCCAAATCCGCCAAGTGAGCATGAGCACGGCAGTGTGGGCAAAGATTCAGGCATTCGTCGGTGTGGCCCCCGATGGCATCCCCGGAAACACCACGGCGGTAGCAGTCGCAAGTAAACTCGGGATCGACAAGGCGGAACCGGGGCCAACTCTGTCCGACCTAGTGACCATCGACGTTCGCTCCGCAGCGAATATCGCGACGCTGAGGCCAGATGCACAGCAGAAGGCCCGCGAGTGGTTGCTCAAATGCCTAGAGGCGGGCATCAACGTGAAGGTAATTTGCGGCACCCGCACCTACAAGGAACAGGATGCTTTGTATGCCCAAGGGCGCAGCACGCCGGGACCAAAAGTCACCAACGCCCCGGCCGGTTACTCGTGGCACAATTTCGGCGTGGGCTGGGATTTCGTGGTTTTCGATTCCACTGGCCAGCCGCAATGGGAAAGCCCGCTGATGGAAGAATGCGGCAGGATCGCCGAATCGCTCGGTCTTGAATGGGGTGGTCACTGGACAAACTTCCAGGACATC
>CAIQXC010000437.1 GCA_903875675.1 Akkermansiaceae bacterium | reverse complement strand
TCGCCAACCCACCCACCCTATCCCCATCCCACCATGAATCGTCGTTCGTTTCTCAACACCACCGCCTTTGCCGGTGCCGGTCTCACGCTTCTGCCAAGTGGCATCCTGTCGGGCAAAAATTCCCCCGGCAACAAACTCAACATTGCCTTGATCGGCGTCTGGGGCCGTGGCGAGGCCCACTATGACTCCCTGGCTAACGAAAATGTTGTCGCCCTCTGCGACGTCAACGAGAATCGCTTCGCCGATGCGCTCAAGCGCTTCCCCAATGCCAAGACCTACGTGGACTGGCGCAAGTGCCTTGAGCAAAAGGACCTCGATGCCGTGGTCATCTGCACCGCCGACCACACTCACGCGTTCATCGCCAACTGGGCGCTGAACCGCAACCTCCACGTGTATTGTGAAAAACCGCTGGCCATCACTGTGGAGGAAGCCAGGACAGTCCGCGCCAACTGGCTCACCAAAAAGGACAAGCTCGCCACCCAGGTGGGCATGCAGCGCCACGCGTTTGAAAACTTCAACCGGGTGCGCGAATTGATCCGCGACGGGGCTATCGGCGACATCCAGGCCGCCATGGCCTGGGGCAACCGCCAAATCCGCCGCCCCGGATATCTGCCCGCCGAGGGCCAACCGCCAGCCGGTTTCAACTTCGACCTGTGGCTTGGGCCATCGCCCCTCCATCCCTACAATCCCGGCTATTTCTCCGGCGGATCCGGCGCGAATTGCCTGCAATGGAACATGTACTGGGACTTCGGCGTCGGTCAGATCGGCGACATGGGAAGCCACACGATGGACTTGTTATGGAATGCGGTCGATGCCGGCCTGCCGACGAGCGCCGAAGCGAAAGGCGAGGCATTCAACCCGGACGTCACCCCGGTGGAATGCGAATCGCATTTCGATCATCCCGCCAACGACTGGCGCGGCCCGGTGCGGGTCAGTTGGTACCAAGGTGGAGTGATGCCCCGGTCACCGCATCGGGAGATCAACCTGCAAGCCATTGATCACGGGGCCCTATTCAAAGGCTCCAAGGGTTTTTTGGTGGCCGACTTCGAATCGCGCCTGTTGATTCCGGTGGGCGACAACGCCGACCTCAGCTATCTGAAACAGCGCACCGCCAAAACCCTGCTGCCGCCACTCGGCCATTTCCAAAAACAATGGTTCGATGCCTGCAAAAACCCCAGCCTCAAAACCGCCTGCGACTTCGAATACAGCGGCAACATGATCGAACAAATGTTGCTGGGCCTCGTCGCCTATCGGACTGGCAAAAAACTCGAATACGACGGTGCCACCGGACGCGTCACCAATTCCCCCGAAGCCAATGAGTTGCTGCGTCGCAAGTACCGCGACGGCTGGACTCTCAACGGTTGAGCCCCGCCACAAATTGGCAGCGGCGGTCCGAGGCCGTCGCTGCCCCGCGGAAGGACGAGTCCCCCCTGAAGCCAATAACTGCCGCAGCCATGTGTCGGGCTCTGGCGGATCGTTCGAGGCATAGTTCGTCAGCGGATGGCGGAAACTGCGGCTTCCTGCGCCTGCTCCAGACCGGTGGCCCCGCCGCCGTCAGCGTGCCGGATGGCGTGCTCTTCGGCTCGTCCAATGCCCACCGGCAAATCCGCAAAATCCTCGTCGAGGATCAGAAGCTCCAAGCCGTCATCTCCATGCCCTCCGGCGTCTTCAAGCCAGGGAAGAGCCGATGAAGATGCGCTGCGCGTGTCTCCTCTTCTCTTCGCTTCTCTCCTGAGTAACTTTGGCTTTTCAAGGACTCTAGTGGCGGGTGATCTGCAGGCGCATGAGTCCGTTGCCCCCGGCGACGCGTGGCAGTTTCACCTCGTGGGTTTGCAAGGTGCCGTTGGTGGCAATCACCGTATCAGTGAAGCCGTTGGGCGCACTGGCATCGCCGGGATCGAGCCATTTGCCCGTGGGGCTGAGGGCTTGCGCGGTGAACGTGATATCAGTGAGAGTGGTGTCGCATTGATAGCGAAGAATGAAGTTAGTCGTGGTGAAGGAGGCGGCGGGCATGCGCGGCGCGGGGTCGTTGGCAACAACCGGAGATGTTCCAAAGGCGTATTCAATGAAATTGGATCTGCCATCGTGGTCGAAGTCCGCGTCCGGATGATTGCCGATGGTGCCTGCAGGCAGTCCGTTAGAAACCTCAATATTCGCGGCCCAGGCGGCGTAGGTGGGGGGAGGCGGGGAAATCAATGTTAGATAAGAAGGGGGGAACCCCCGGCCGGAGATGACCGGTGCCAGTGACATCAGATAGGTTCCAGCGCTTGGGCTGAAGGTGGCGCTGGTGCCGCTGAGCGACTGGCTCACGTTGTTGCCAAGAGTGGCCATGCCGGAGAAGTTGATGGCATCGATGAACCACCCAACGATGTCTCCAGAGGAGGTGTAGTAGTTGCCTCCTGCAAAATTGAGCAGAAATCTAACGCGAAACGCTTTACCCGTCATGCTGCTGAGTGCTGCCGAGCGAAGAGTAAAGCCGGACTCGCCGGAGGTGCCGCTTCCGGTTTGGGTGAAAACATCCTGCCAAACGAGGCTGCCTTCCTCCTTGACTTGGACTTTGAATTGCTCGGATGGGGTGGCGAAGCGGATGCGGCTTTGAAACGAGAGGCTCGGCGACGACTGGCCATAATAAAGCGAGTTAAGTTGTAGCGATTGACTCGCGCCGGTGGAGTTTTCGAGATGGAAGGCGGCCGAGCCTTGCTGTTTCACATTGGTGTTGAGCACGGAATACGTGCCCGTGGTCGCCGTTGTAATATTGGTTAGGGTTTCGCAATTTTCCGCCGCCGCCGCCGCCAAGGACCAGCGGTTCCAAGTATAGCCCGTCGCCCCACCCACCGGGTTGAAAGTAAGTGTGTACGGGCTATCCGCCGCAGCACTCGCAGAACTCGTGATCTGCGGCGGCACGTAGCTCAGTCGCAAATCCGCCTTGGCATTGGTCGATGCCGGCACCACCAAATTAACCGTCTGATTGATATTCAATCCGGAAAATGTCACCGTGCGGGTGGCTGCACTGCTCGGCAACGGCACCGCCCACCCACCACCACTCGCTGTAGTGCAAGAGAAACTCGCGCCGCTCACCGTGACGGTCAGGCCGGCAATCCCCTCCCCAACATCATAAAAATTGTTGCCATTGAGGTCGTAATAGGCCACCCCGGTGCCAAGCGTCGGGTTAGCGGTGCTGGTTCCAAAATCCTGGGTGACCAACTGCGGGCCGGTTGCGCCGTTGGAGCCGAAAACCACGCCCACGCCAACTTCGTGGAAGGCCGCATTGTGAATGTTCAGCCGATGACCGCGCCCGGCCAGCATGCCGCCGGTACCGCCAGTTCCCCAATCCACCTGAAAGCCGGCGTGGCCGAACCAGACGCTTTTGACGTAAGCAAAGACGTTTTCACCGATTGTGGAAATCGAATAGCCCGTTGCAGCAATCCGGCTTTGAAACGTATTGACGGGGTTGGTTTCATCGTGCGACTGGGTGGCGTTGGCCAGCATCCACGCCGTGTGCCCACGCGCTGAAGTCGTCAGCTTCGCGTTAGGTGCCACCGGTGCCGCCGCCCCTAGAACACTGAACTCACTCTTCATCAACGTTAGGTCCACCCCAAATTGCGTGTAAGCACTCAGCACATCCGGATCGGTCGTGGTGGCCATTCGAATGCTCTCGGCGACCGGATCGGCACGGGCCCGGTTGATATATTCGATATACAATTGCTCCTCTGCGCTGGGGTTGCCGAAGTTGTACACCGTCTGGCCCTGGCAAACCGCCGCCAACAGCAGCCACCCCCAGAGAAACAGCAATAATCGGTGGGCACGGGTGGGTTGGCTAGGTTTCATGAACTCCATTTTTCAAGAAACCATCAACCTGGCATTTTGGCAAATGCCGCTCCTTGGCCGTTGCCCGCGTTTCTTTCGCAGCGACTGCCACATCCCCCTCCCCAGAACCCGGCGCAGGGGTGAACCCTCAGAACACCCGACATCATGCTAGAACCCACGTGGCTGATACCCTTGAAATCAAGGCTTTACTCGTATTCCAAGCGATAATCGAGTTGCTCGACGGCGCTGGTGATCGTGCCTTTGAATTGATCGAAATCAGCGAGGCGCACGGCCCAGCGATAGGTCCTGGAGCCATCGGGGTGCTCATCGACGTGATAGGAACCGGACCAGCCGAGGGGTGCCGGGGGTTGCTGGACCTGGACGATTTTGGCGACATGGCGCCGGGTGGTAAACTCAGCGGTCATGCAGGTTTCCTCGCGGTCGTACTGCTCGGCGCACCATTGACGCAGGGCGTAAGTGCCGGCTCCGCGCAGCACAAACAAATCCTTGCCCACCCATTGCTTCCAATCCTCGGGGACTGCTATTTTCACCGGCCACCACTGGGCGGGTGCGTGAATGGTGACGGTATCGGCGGCGACGGTGCTGCGGGCTGGTGCCGAGCGCAGCGGGCCGGGCAGGCGGGGCGCGAAGGCCGGATCGCCAAACTGTGTGCGGATGCGGAGTTGATAGCCGTAGGCACCGCCGGGGCCCTCGTGGTGGTCGAGGACGGTGACGAGGGCACTGTTGATCGAGCGGCGATGAGCCTGGCCAATCGTTAGACCGGAAAGGATGCCGTTCCAAAATTCCATGCGTTGGAGTTCTTGGGGCGCGCAGCCCTCCCGCGAGTTGCCGGCAAACGCAACGGCTCCCTTGCGGAACAAGCGAGCGACGACCGAGTGGTCATCCGCCTCGCGATCCAGCGCGGCGGTCAGGCAGCCGCCTGATTCGACGAGCACCGGGGCGAGCAGCACCTCGGCATCCCAGCCGAAGGTGTGCCCGAGTTCGCGCCACCATGAGTGGTCCGTGTGTGTTAGAATGGCACAGTGGGCCGCCGGCGAATCCTGCTCAAACGTCTGCGCACGCTTGCCTTTCTTGCCCTCCGCCGGTGGCTCCAGCCACTTCAACTCGTTCTCAGTGTGCCGGAACGAGGCGTCGAACCCAACATTTTCAAATAATTTGCCATAGCTATTTTCCCAGCGAGCTTGGCAAGCGCGGTCCTGCCACTCAGGATCTAGCAGCGATGCGTAGGTCAGCACGCGGCTGGCATAGAGGGTGGCGAACGAGGCGCTTTCGGCGACCACGCGGGCGACGCCGATGGCAGCAAAGCGATTATCTCCGACGTTGGAAAATGGCAGGTCTGACGTTTGTTCCTCGACGATGCCGCCGTGCCCAATGATTGCCTGCGGCAGTGCATCGGGAAACCCGATGAGACAGAGGTGCTCCGGCGGCGCACCAAGCGTCCGGTAGTAGCCGCCAAGGTCCCCGACGAGCTGAGCAGCCGGTGGCCAGCTCAGGCGAACGTCCGCCTTACCCGGGCCGTTGCTGCTGCCAAGGGTGATCACATATCTCTTGCCATCGAGCTCCACCGCATCGCCGGTGACAAATGGACCTTCGCCGGGACCCCTACATTTTCCGTCGCCATCGACGTCAATGTTGACCCTCAGACCGTGGTTGCCCGAGCCTCCGGTGACGATAAACGCGTGCTGTGGCCCGCCCAAGGCGATGTTGCCGGACTTCGGTTTGGCCTCGGAAGGTGGCAGGCCGACCGGAAGTTCGCCACTCATCTCGGTGCCGCTGAACGGGATTTTCCACTGCACCTCGTATGCCAGAGGCGCTACCAATCCGTCGCGGCCAGCTGCCAGCAGGGCCCCGGCCAGCGAAACTTTCTTGATGACCGCGTGGCTGCGGTCCAGGGGATTGAGGGCGGCCAAATACGAAACTTTCAGACCGCGTCCACTCACCCAAGCCATGACCTCGGTGGCCCCGGCGAGTGTCGTGACATGCGGCGTCAGCTGTTTGAGTGACGGCAATGCGGCGGCGGGTGTGCCGATCGCGATCAGCTCGCGAGCCTTGAGGCGTTGCAATTCCTGGGTCGTTTGTGGCGTCAATCCTTGGGCAGCGGTGAAAAGCAGCGGCGCATGCAGGCGGGCGGCGAGCGGCGCGGCTACCAATCCCGCCGCGTAGTCGTCTTGGGCACAAATGACCGCCATCGCACACTCGTGCCAGTATTTAGCGCTCAACCGGCACGCGGCCTCATCGGCGGAGGCCGCGGGCATGGCTTCACAGTGACGCCCGCCGACGACCGCCCCTTCGGCAGAGACGCCGATCCGGCACACGGCATCGGGGCGGTAACGGCGCAAGTAATCCTCGATTTCCGGCGAGAGAGTTCCCGAGGCATCCAGCGCGACGAGCGAAGGCGCACCACCGTTAGCCCGGCAAGCCGCTGGCACCGCCGCCAAAAACGCCATGTCCTGCCATGCTGGCTCACCCGGCAACGCAATCAGCAAGGTGGTCCGGGTGGCCGCCGGGGCGGCTGCCGGATTCGGGTTGGTCGGCACATGATTCGCCGACTCGGCGGACGCAGCCCACAGCGGGGCAGCAATCAACCATCCCAGAGCCGCGACACTGAATTTCCAAAATTGAGTCGTAACCATTGAGCTGGCTGCTACTTCCCCAAGCTTGGCTATATTTCACCCAATCGCGTGGGAAGGTGCCCAGACAGGAAATGA
Source organism: Akkermansiaceae bacterium (assembly GCA_903875675.1). GTDB lineage: Bacteria > Verrucomicrobiota > Verrucomicrobiia > Verrucomicrobiales > Akkermansiaceae > Luteolibacter. Next base: position 9,030 of record CAIQXC010000437.1, on the reverse strand, counting down.
GACGGCCGTAAATTGCGGGCTCAGCCCTTCAGCGTCGCATCGAGCCAGGCGAGGAGTTTTTTGCGATAGGCACCATGATCGCGCACCAATGAATCGCCGTGGTGGCCGTCCTTGACTTCGAACAGGGTTTTGGGCTCACCCGCAATCTTGAACAACAAACGCCCCTGCGCCACCGGCACCAACTCGTCCCTGGTGCCATGCACAATAAGCAATGGCACCGGGGAAATCTTGCGGATGGCATCCTTCGGTGCCCACTCATCCGTAACAAGATTGGCCCCCACCTGGCCAGCCATGGTTTGGGCCATCGCCAGATAGGAGGAAAATGCGGCGTCGGTGATGACCGCCCGCAAACCCTTGACCGGCTCCTCGCCTAACGCCGCAAGCGATTTCGCCCCACCTAAACTGTGCCCGTAGGAAACCAACTTGTCCCCATTCACGTCGCTCCGCGTCTTCACATACGCAAAGGCCGCCCTCACATCATCGAGCATCCCTCGCCGGTCCACCGTCCCACCGGATGACCCAAACCCACGGTAATCATACGTCAGCACGTTGTAGCCAGCCTCCGCAAACCACATCACAAACCCGAGGTGATGACCGATCGATCCCGTATTGCCATGCGAAAATACCACCGTCGCCTTCGCTGCCTTCCCCTGTGCCGGCATGAACCAAGCGTGCAGCTTCGTCCCGTCCTTCGACTTGAAATTCACATCCTCGTACTTCAATCCCCAGTCCTTCGGGGTGGCTGGCACATCGTGAGTCGGAAAATAAAATAACTGATTGCCACCATGTTTTCCTAACAAAGCTTCCGCTAGCCGCGACAGGTCGTCGCTCACCACCTGCGGCCTGGGCGCGGCATCCTCGCCACAAGCCAGCCCGATCACCCCCAGCCACATCAGCAATGCTCCATAGTGCATGCCCGAGTCAACCTTCACCCTGCGGCTTTGTCCACAAAAACCTGTGCTCCTCCCATGGCACATCAAGGCGGCTTTTTGCACGGAGCCTGGACGATGGGACCGATGATTTCCAAAAGAATTGCGCCGATCTACCCGCCGACGGGAAGAATTGGCTCCAGAGGATTGAGGATTGAGGGAGTGATCGCCTACCTGTTTTTGCCCTCGAAGTATTCCTCGATTTCCTCGAGTGTCTTGCCCTTGGTTTCTGGCAGGAAAAACGCGGCGGTGACGAAGTAGATGACGGTGCAGGCGGCCCAGAAAAGGAACATCGCGAAGTATCCGTAGTTGCCGACCACCGGCAGGAAGACCGCAGCGATGGCCGTGGCCACCCCTTGGTTGACCAGCAGCGCGATGCCCATGCCGGCGGAACGAATTCGCGTCGGCATCAGTTCGGATAGGGCCAGCCACACGCATACGCCGGGGCCAACCGAGAAGGACGCGATGAAGAAGGCGATGCAGAGGGCGGCGAGGATGCCACTTTGTTTGCCGGGGATGGGCCCGATTTTGGCCCGCTTGATCTCCAGCGGCAATTCTTCCTTGTCCTTGGCGTCCTGCGCAATCGAAATGGTCTGGCTTTGGGTGATCATCGCCGCGTTGGCCAGAGTGGCCCGCTCAACCTTGCTGAGATTGCCTAACACCAACTGCGCCTGATCCACCACCGCCTTTTCCTTGGGGCTGAGTTTTTCAAGATCGACGGCCTTGAGGGCTTTCGCCTGATCCAGCAGCTCGCGGGCCTCCGGTGCCAGCTTGCCGAGGATCCCATCGGCCGCCGTGAGAATCTTGGTGGATTCTTCGGTGGGCATGAACGCAGTGGATACCTGTTGCTTGCTGCCATAGTTAGAGAGCACGCTGATCTGCACCACCTCGCCGGCTGGCTGGCTGGCGAATTTCACCTTGGTGATGTCCAGTTCCAGTCGGTTGCCCTTGATCATCGCCACGACTTCCTGGCCGACGTCATGGCGCTTGGATTCGATGCTATAAAACACCGCGGCCAGAGCGATAAGTGAAACAATGATCCCGGATGTGCCCAATTTCAGCAGGTAGGTGCGGCCTTTGCGCTCGACTAGCAACACCGCCACGATGGTCATCAGGCAGTTGAGGATTTTGATCGCGGTTCCGCTGTTAGACGCGGCCAGCGCGTCCAAGCCGGCCTGTTGCAGAATGATGGTCATGAACTGCAAGATCGAGTTGATGCCGGTCGCCTGATTGCAACCCAGAATGATGCAGGCGAGCACAAACGGAATCACATACTTGCGGGCGGTGAAAATTTCGCCCATGGACTCGACGAAGGTCATCTGGGGTTTGGCCCGTTCGTTTGCCATCGAGCTGGCCATTTCCATGATCTCGAGTTCCGCCTCGTCCGGGGTGCGGCTTTTCAGCAGCGCGGCGCGCGCCGCGTCGATCTTGCCCCGCCGGAACAGCCAGCGCGGTGATTCACTCACCATGAAACTGCCCGCCAAAAATACCAGCCCCGGATAAACCACAGTTAGAAACATGCTGCGCCATGCGTGGTCCGCCACCTGCAGGATGGCCTCTTGGTTGGTGCCTGCCGCCTCGGTGGCCGCCTCGGCATTGCCGATGAAATAGCGGCCGACGAATGCCGCCAGGACGATTCCGAAGGTGAGCATGAACTGGAAAATCGCGGTGCCGGACCCGCGGCTGCGAGCCACCAGGGATTCTGCGAGATAGAGGGGCACCACCACCGCGATGACCCCGCCGCTCATTCCTTGCAACAAACGCCCGAGCATCAGCGGCACATAACTTTGACTCGAAAAAATGATCGCCACGCTGGCCACGAACATCAGCGCACTCACAACCATCATCTTCTTGCGGCCCAGCCAGTCCGCCAGAAAGCCGGCCACGACCGAGCCGAGCAGCGAGCCGGCCAGCACCGCCGCCACGATGTAGGAGGTTTGCTGTTCGCTGAGTTTGATCGCTTTGTTCAAATACGGCAGCGCCGGGTCGATCACCCCGATGTCAATCCCGTACAGCAGCCCGCCCATGCCAGCAATGAATAACAAGAAATAAACCGCAAGGGATTGGCCAGGCGGACGACTCGGATGCGATGTTTTTTGACTCATGCGGTGCGTGAAACTTCAAGGATTCTTCATGGTAAACTGGAACCCGACAATCCCGGATTTCGGGAATTTTGCGTTTGGAGGCCGCAACTGCCCGCAAATCCCCTTGCAACCAGCCGAAATCCACCCTAGCCTGCCGCCCCATGGTGACGTTGCCAACCCATTTCCGACGCTCTCCGGCACTTTTGCTGGTAGGAGTGGCGTTGTGTTGGGCCGGGCTGCCGAGTGACGGTTTCGGGCAGACCCCGGCAGCGGCACAGGCGGCTCAGTTCGACCCCTCAGACGTCTATTTTCAGGCGTATTTGGAAATTCGATCGGCGGAGCAATACGAGGCGGACGAGAATTTTCCCGAGGCGCTGGCGAAGCTTGAGCAGGCGACCAAGCTCCTCAAATCCGTCGCCACCTATTACCCGAAATGGAAGCCGGAGATGGTCGCCGGGCGTGCCGCCAAGACCCAGGAATCCCTCGCTCAAGTCCGCCCCAAGGCCGACGCCCAGCGCAAAAAGGAGCAGCGCGTGGTCGCCGAACTCGAAGGTGGCCAGAAAACCCCAGGACGGGCCGCCAACCCGTCGCCAGCAACCTCCCCGCCCGGAATTCCCAAGGTGGACCCCTTGACCGAGCGCCGCCTCAATGAGAACGATGCGGAGGTCGAGCGCCTGCGGAAACTCATCCACGACTCGATGACCCCACCTGCGGAAGTGGCCCGCAACGCCGAGCGGGTGCGGGACCTGGAGCGATTGCGTGACTCGCTCAAGGAGCAACTGCGTGCCGCCGAGGCCAACGCCGCCACCCTCCGCTCGAAGCTGGCTAAATCGCCGGTCGAAAACGAAGTCAACGGGCTCAACCAGCGCATCGAAAAACTCGAACAAGAGCGCGAGGCGATGGCCATGGCGCTCACCCAAAGCCGCAGCGAGCACACGCAGACCTTATCCAAGGTGGCGATTCTGGAAGCTGATCTCAAAGGGGTGCAGCAGCGCGCTGCGGACCTCCAGCGCGATCTCGAACTCCAGCGCAAAACGTCCAACGCCACCGTCGCCGGCATGCGCCGCCAACTCCTGTCACTCCAAGAGTCCCTCACAAAAAAAACCCAGGAACTCGCCTCCGCCAACCAACAAATCAGCGGCCTCAAACAACAACTCGAGCAAAGCCACGACGCCTTCACCCAACTCCGCGATGAGCGCGACGGACTCATCGCCGAGCGCGACCAAATGAAGGCCCTCCTCAAACTCAACGAAGCTGGCCGCGTCCAGGAACTCATCGAACAAAATATGGGCCTCGCCAAAAATTTGCGCGAGGCTAACGAGAGGATCGAAGCGGTTCACCGAGACAACAACGCCACCAAGGACGACTTCACGGATGCGCTGCGCGACCTCGCCGTGGCCAAGTCCCAGATCAACCGCCTCAATCAGGAACGGCGCGCCCAGGACAAGCGCCTGGCCGATCTCGAAAGCCGTCTCAAGCAGGAACAATCGAACCTAGCCGAAAATCAATCGTCGGCCGATCCCGCCGAAATTGAAACCTTGCGCAGTATCATCAAGCGCCAAATCATCACCCAGGAACGCCGCCATCAGGCGAGCAAAATCCTCATCGAAGCCGCCAAACAACTCGGCTCCTCCGATGAAAACGTCAGCAGCGCCATCACCTTGCTCGAAGGAGATGAAATCCCCCTCTCCATCGACGAACAGCGCCTCCTCGCCGGTCCCGCCGATATGGAACTCATGGCCCCCTCAGCCATGGATCCCGAAACCGGCCCGCGCTCCGGCCTCCGCCCTAATAAAAATATCGAGGTCTATGACCGCGCCGCCACCAAGGCATTTGCCTCCGAGCGCCTGCTGCCAGCCCGCGAATTGTTCCAACTGATCCTCGAAGACCACCCAGGCCACGTATCCTCACTCTGCAAACTCGGCGTCGTTAACCTCCGCCTCAACGACCCCGCCGCCGCCATTGATACCTTCCGCCGCGCCGTCGAACTCGATGACGATAACCCCTATGCCCACCGCATGCTCGGCCTCGCCTTGATGACCCTCGGCGACCTCCCCGCCGCAGATCGCCAAGTGCGCCGCAGCGTCGCCCTCGCCCCAGACGACGCCAAGAGCCAAAACCTTCTCGCCACCATTGCCTATCGGCTCGGCCACCTCACGGAAAGCGAAGCGCTCTACAAGGCCGCCATAGCTGCCGATCCCATCCCCAGCGAACCCTACTTCAATCTCGCCGTGCTGTGTGCCCGCAGCAAGCGCTTCGAGGAGGCTCGCAGTTACTATCAACAAGCCCTCGAGCGCGGTGCCCTCCCCGATGCCGCCCTCGAACAAACCATCGCAGCTCACTAACAATTGGTTATTTGAAAGCTCTCCAGCTTCTTTCCTTATGTTCCGCTCCGTCCTACTGCTGATGCCGCTTATCTTCATCATTTCTTGCGGTACCCAGCCATCCGCCGACACGGCTGCCGCCCCTGCAGCGGCCTCAGCGACGCCCGCCAAATCCATGTCGCAACGATTCAACGGGCCGGCCGTCAAACAAAACGCCGACGGCAAATGGAGCGATGACGTGAAAAAATCCAGCGCGTTTGATAGCGACCGGAAGTCGGCCTATTTCACCGAGAAATCGAGCATCGCCAAATCTTACAAGACCAGCGAATACAGCAAAACCGAATGGGGCGGCAAGATCAAGGAAGTGCCGAAGCAAACGTTTGGCGGCAATACCGATGGCAGCCGCTTTCAGACTTCGTCGCGCATCCAACATGACAGCGCCCACGAGTCTAACACCACTTCGGCAGCCCTCCCCGATGACTACAAAACCGGCGACTTCAAGACCTCCACCGCCCATGAAGAAGGGGCCAAGCGCCTCGACAAACCGTCTAACGCCCAAGTGGACCAGCGCCGCAGGGTTTTCCCCGAACCGGAAGTCAGTTGGAAGCAACAGCGCTCCCTCGATATGAAAACCACTAGAACCCTGCTGGGCCGCGACGCCAGCCAGGAGTAATCGCCAGAATCTCAGATGCGTCGCCTGTGAAGAATAGTTTGAGATTTTTCTTGCGGCCCGGCTCACAGCACTTATAGCAGCCCTGCGCAGCGGCAACGCTGCCACCGCCCGGCCGCTTGAAAGGCCGGGCCCTTGTCCGGTCTTCATCGATGAGAGAGATTGTTTGAGGTTTCTTCTATCGCTCATCACCCCGCCAGCCGCCGATCCACGGTTAGAGCTGGCAATTTAGACCCACATGACCCCGACTCCATTCGAGGCGTTGCCACTGGCTGCGCCCCTCCACCGCGTTTTGCGCGAACTCCAATACTCCGTGCCCACGCCGATCCAGGCCCAAGCCATCCCACTGCTGCTGCAAGGCCGCGATTTGCTAGGCTGCGCCCAGACAGGCACCGGCAAAACCGCCGGCTTCGCCTTGCCGATCCTCCATGCGCTCCACCTGCAACCCCGCCAGGTCCGCCCGCGCTCCTGCCGCACCTTGGTGCTAGCTCCCACCCGCGAACTCGCCGGCCAAGTCGGCAAAAGCTTCGCCACTTATGGCAAACACGTCAATTTCCGCCAAACCCTGGTGTACGGCGGCGTCGGCCAGGTACCACAGGTCAATGCCATGCGCGGCGGCGTCGATGTGCTGGTGGCAACCCCGGGGCGCTTGTTGGATTTAATTGACCAGCGCCACATCGACCTCGGCCAGGTGGAATTTTTCGTGCTCGACGAGGTGGACCGGATGCTGGACATGGGCTTTTTGCGTGACGTCAAGCGCATCGTGTCGATGTTGCCCGCCAAGCGCCAGTCGTTGTTCTTTTCCGCCACCCTCGCTCCTAACATTGTGGAACTCGCCCGGACCATCCTGCGTGAACCGGCACATATCAGTATCATGCCGGAAACCACCACCGCCGAGAATATCGACCAACAGGTGTGTTTCGTGGCCCGTGAGGACAAGCGCCCGCTGCTCGACCAACTGCTCCGCGGCCAAGCCGACGCCGCCCAACAAAAGCTGACCATCGTTTTCAGCCGCACCAAGCACGGGGCTAACAAACTAGCAAAAAGCCTGTGCGCCGCTGGATTCGCCGCCGACGCCATCCACGGCAACAAGTCGCAGGCAGCACGTGAGAAAGCCCTCGACCGCTTCAAGCGCGGTCTCACCCCCGTGTTGGTGGCAACCGATGTGGCCGCCCGCGGCGTGGACGTCAAGGACGTCGGTCTGGTGGTTAACTTCGATCTGCCTAACGAGCCGGAGGCCTACGTGCACCGGATCGGCCGCACGGCGCGTGCCGGTGCCGACGGCCGAGCGGTGTCTTTTTGTTCGGAGGACGAACTGGAGTACTTGCGTGAGATTGAAAAGATCATTCGCATGCCCATTCCGCGTTGGGACGATCACGCATGGCACATCGAATCCCTGGCCGAGCGGCATTCCCGCGGCAAGTCCGGCGGCAACCACGCCCCAAGACCTCCGTCTAACGGTGGCGGTCGCGGCGGCGGCGGTGGCCAGCGCCGCAACTTCGGTGGCAACCGCCGCCGCTCTGCTGCTGCTCGTTGAGGCAGAAGGGTGAATTCTCCGGGACAAGAGGCTTCCATCTTGCCCGCTGGCATGCTAATTCCATGAGCGCCAAGCACGCACCCCAATCCATGAAACTCCGGTCATTCCCATGCTCTACTTCTTCTCTCCCTATCTCAGAAATAGGTCTTGGCTGCTGGCAGCTCGGTGGGTCCGACTGGGGTGCAATTGATGACGACAAGGCGTTTGAAATCCTTGAAGCAGCCATAGATGCCGGGATCAATTTTTTTGACACCGCCGATGTCTATGGAGCGGGCCGCAGCGAGGAGTTGATCGGGAGATTTCTCAAGAAATCTTCCAGCAGGATTTTTGTTGCAACAAAACTCGGCAGGACGTCGGCTCTCTATCCGAATGGCTACACCGAGGCCGCGGTGCGGGCCGCCACCGAGGCGTCTCTCCGGCGATTGGGGGTGGAGGCACTGGACCTCACCCAGTTGCATTGCATCCCTCCGGCAGTGTTGCGCCAGGGCGAGGTTTTTGATTGGTTGAGAGAGTTGCAGCAAGAGGGCAAGATCAAGCGCTTTGGAGCCAGTGTGGAATCCGATGACCAGGCATGGGCCTGCTTCCAACAGGACGGGCTCGCCTCGCTGCAAATCATCTTCAATGTGTTGCGCCAGAAACCAGCGTTCCAACTGTTGGATGAGGCCGCGAAACGTGGGGTTGCCATCATCGTGCGTTTGCCTTTGGCCAGCGGCGCGCTCTCTGGAAAATTTACCTCAGCCACCCAATTTCCCCCGAACGACCATCGCAACTACAACCGAGACGGCGCGGCATTCAACGTCGGCGAGACATTTGCTGGCATCCCGTATGAGACGGCCGTCGCCCTTTGCGACGAGCTCAAGGGCTTCCTTCCGCCAGCTTGGACCATGGCGCAGTTGGCCCAGCGCTGGATCCTGGATCATGAGGCGGTCACCACCGTCATCACCGGTGCGAGCCGCCCGGATCAGGTCGTGGCGAACGCCGGGGTCTCTGACCTGCCACCGCTGTCACCTGAGTTGCATGCCAAGTTGCGCCACTTTTACGATGTATCGGTCGCCAGCCACATCAGGGGTGTTTACTGAATTCCGAGGCTGGATGGGGTCAGTCCGCGCATGGTAACATCAGAACTCAGCCTCTCGCTGGAAAGTGTTTTCTCGCCCTTTCATGGGTTCAACGCCCCCCACAGCTACAGATCAAGGGGGTTTTTCGGATCTCTTTTTTGCGGCTAACATGGGGCAAATCCTACCCGAATGTGATAGCTGCAGGGCTCAGGCTTGGCGAGGAATATGTGCGGACTGGAAGGTGTGTGGAAGGGGGGGCGTTGGGTTTTTACTTGCGGATTAATCCTGCCAATGAGGGGGTGAGAGTCACCGATGGTTGAATGCTTTCCTCACTGAAGGTTTGAGGTGGCTAGGCGCTGGCGGGCATGGCGTTGGGCCATTGCCCAGGCCACTTCTGGCACCAGACGTTGCCAGCGTTGGTCCCCCTC
>CAIQXC010000436.1 GCA_903875675.1 Akkermansiaceae bacterium | reverse complement strand
CTCCTTCGGAATGGTCAGTTCGCAGCAGAAAGCCCTCACAATTTATTCGCACGAACCACAGGAGACCCCTGTAATCGGAAACGTTGTTGACGAGACTGCGGAAGATCCCGGTGTGTGGGCTCCGTCCTCAGGCATCCTGAACACTGCCGGCAAATACGCGCGTTTCGGCCGCGAGACAAAGAGGCAGAGGCAGAGGCAGAGGCAGAGGCAGAGGCGACGATGAAAAGCGCCTGTCTTCAATTCTTAAATTAGTTTAGCATTTAAGAATTTGAATTTAGAACTTTTCCTCGCCCTCACTCGCGCACCGGGACGGCGCGGGGCGGCTCGGGCTCGTCCTCCTCGACCGGTGTGGCGTGGGGAGCTGCGGTTTCTTCACGAACGGGCGTGGTCCGCGGCAGGGTGGGGCTGGCAGCACTGGGGGGTGAGGCGGTGTCATCGACGGGCACGGCGCGCGCCGGGTGAAGCGGACAGAGGTCGCCGGGGGCCAGGAGTGTATCGTTAGGGACATGATCGAGGTAGGCGGTGTCGGCAGCCTCGCAACCGGCGGTGGCGCGTTTGCCGGAGAGGCGGCAGAGATTGACGTCGGCGAGAGCCACATTGCTATTGAGTTTGCCGGCCTTGTAGCCGAGGCGCTCGGCGGTTTTCATGATATCCACCCACACCGGCAGGGCCAGGGTGGCACCGTAGCCGCCTTGCATGATTTTTTTTGGGATATCGAACCCGACCCACACGGTGCAGGTTAGATTGGAGGTGAAGCCGGAAAACCAAGCATCTTTGAAGTCATTGGTGGTACCGGTCTTGCCGCCGCAAGCCGCATCAAAGCCGAGACGGCTGACCGAGGCGGCGGTACCGTGGGTGGTCACCTCAGTTAGGATACTTGATATCGACCAAGCTGCGCCGGCTTTGGCGGCGGGATATTGGACCGGCAGCGCCGAGTAAAGGACATTGCCTTTTTTGTCCTTGATCTCTGCAATAAGATAGGGGCAGAAGCGGACCCCTTTGTTAGGAAAAATGCTATAGGCGGTGGCGATTTCCCATGGGGACACTTCCCAGGCACCGAGGAAGGCGGCGGGGTTGGCGGGCATGGGGGTGGAGAAGCCGGCATTTTTGGCGACGTCGGAGACGCGCTCGATGCCGGCGAGGTTGCCAACGCGCACAGACATGGTGTTGCGGGAGCGGATCAGGCCGTAGGACGCTGGTTCGAAGCCGCCGAATTTGCCATCGGAATTGTGGGGCCGCCAGTTGCCTGCACCCTTGATTTCGCCGGGTTGGATCGGCCCATCGTCAATGCTGGTATCGGGGCGCAGGCCGACGTCGAAGGCGGCCAGATAGACGAAAGGTTTGAACAACGAGCCAAATTGTCGGCGGCTCTGGATGGCACGGTTGTATTTGCTTTCGTTAGCATCGCGGCCGCCGACGACAGCGAGCACTGCGCCGCTGCGATTTTCGACGACCACGGAGGCACCCTGCAAATAGGTAGGTTCCTCGCGCTTATCCTCAGGAAGGGCACGCCAGGCGGTGCGGGTTTGGTGAGGGTAACCGGGGATGCGCTCGACCTCCCGGAGTTTCTTATCGAGCGCCTCTTCGCCCTTGTGCTGGATGCGCAGATCAATGGTGGTATTGATAGTCAGGCCTCCAAGGGCGATGTTCTCTTTTTCGAGGATAATCTCCAAATCACGGCGAATCGCCTCCATCGCATAACTTTCCTGGGCGTCGCGGCGCCACTTCGGCCGCAACTCAATGGCTTGCTTTTTCGCCGCGTCGGCCTCCTCGCGGGTGACCGCCTCGGTTTCGACCATGCGTTCCAAGGTGGTGTCTCGTTCGCGAATGGCGGCGGTGAGCGAACTGAACGGATTGAAGGCATCCGGGCCGCGCACGATGCCGGCGAGCATGGCGGATTCGGAGAGTGTGAGTTCGGACGGATGTTTTTCGAAGTAGATGCGTGACGCCTCGCCGATGCCGCGAATCTGCCGGCCCCAGTTGATCTGATTGATATACGCTTGGAGAATCGCGTCTTTGGACAAACTCATTTCGATGCGGCAGGCGATGGCAATTTCTAGCAATTTCCGATTGGCTTGGCGCAGGTAGTCGTGGCGCTGTTCCCCTTGTTTTAGCTGGAAAACGTCGGAGGCCAGTTGCTGGGTAATGGTCGAAGCCCCCTGCCGCTTGCCCTGGATGTTAGCCACCGCAGCGCGGGCAATGCCGAACGGATCGATGGCGTAGTGCTTGTAGAAGCGTGCATCTTCACGGGCGAGAATGGCTTTTCGGAAATTCTCGGCCACCTCGGCCAGCGGCACCACCGAGCGTTTCTCACCATGAATGCGGCCGATTTCCTCACCCAAGCGGTCAAGCACGATGCTGCGTTCGGGCATCGCGTCAAGTTTTGATAGATCGTAGGCCCGGGCCTGGATGCCATAGGCCACGGCGCATCCGGCGAGGCCGTAAAGTCCTGCCACCAGCGGAAAGCCAAACGCCAGCAGCAGCAGCCGCACAGGCAGGGAAAACGCGCGAGTGAACCAATTGAAAAGGTGAAACGGCCAAAACAGCAACCACGACAGGGCGCTCTTCGAATGCTCGGAAGTCGCCGCAGGCTTGCCTCCGCGGCGGGCATCATTTTCGGGCAGGTTGCGTTTTGGCATCGGCAGGCGCAATGTAGCCTGTGGTCCTCCGGCAATCCATCCCTGAATTCGGCGGCAGACAAATGAGCGCGACTTTGTCGCTCCAAACCATGCAATGAAGACCATACAACGAATTTCACTCTGGAGCGCGGCTAGCCTGTGGCTGCTTGCCGCTGCGGCACCCGCCATAGGTCGCGAGGCCACTCGCAACTTGCCGGATCTGGCAAAATTGGAGGCAAAGGTCGAGGCGGTCGCCACCAAGGTGACCCCGGCCACAGTCGCCTTGCTGGCGGAACGAACCGGCTCGTCGGGCTCGGGAGTGGTAACCACGGCCGACGGTTTGGTACTCACTGCGGCGCATGTGGTGCAGGGCACGGCTGAATTGCTGGTGGTATTCCCGGATGGCAAACAGGTGCACGGCAAGGTGCTGGGTGCCAATTATTCCAAAGACATCGCCATGGTCCAAATCACCGACAAAGGCCCGTGGCCCTTTGTCGAACGCGGCACTTCCAAACCCCTCGCCGCCGGCGACTGGGTCGTCGCCCTCGGTCATTCCGCCGGATTTGATCCGAGCCGCCCCCCGCCGCTTCGCTTCGGCAGGGTCATCTGCAAGGGACCGGGGAATTTTCTAACAACCGACTGCACGCTTATCGGTGGCGATTCCGGCGGCCCGCTGTTTGATCTGGATGGCAAAATCGTCGCCATTCACTCTAACATCGGCCAGTCGTTGGTCAACAACAACCACGCCGGCATTGATGGCTTCCGCGAGGACTGGGACCGCTTGCTCAGCGGCGAGGGCTGGGGACAACTCTCACTCAACCCGTTTGCCAATCCTGAGATGCCGGTGTTAGGCATTGAGATGGGCCTCGCTCGGCGGCTCAAAGGAGTGCCGGTCGAGATGGTGGTGCCCCGCTCTCCTGCGGCGGCGGCCGGAGTGCGCCCCGGTGACCTGATCCTTTCTCTGGACCGCAGTGAAATCCGTAATGGCAATGAGTTATTGCAAATCCTCGCTAAAAAACAGGCCGGTGAAGCCGTCAAGCTGGGCGTCTTGCGAGACGACAAAAACCTTGAATTCAAGGTGACCTTGGCGCGCCGTGACAAGTTGTTCCAAGTGCAGTAATCATTCTATCAAAAAATTTGCGTTCATCTGCGGTTCGTATATCGAAATTGAATCCCCGGTGCCCCAATAGCAATCCACCCTTATCCAAATTCCCCAATGAAAGCTCCCTCAAAATTTTTGTTAGCATATCTCTTGGCTGGTTCCCTCGGTGCTCAACAGCTGCCGGACATCCCGCTGCTGCGCCCCGAAGAGCGCCAAACTATCGATGGCGAGGCCGACGAATTCAGCCAGGCCCTCACCCCGACTCTTGCGACGGCGGCAAAATCCACCGTGCGGGTATGGGCCGGCAAGCGGCGCCTCGCCTACGGCACCGTGGTGGCCGATGGCCACAAGGTGCTCACCAAGTTCAGTGAAGTGGCCCGGGCGGCTGGCTCCTTGCGGGTGGACAACGGCGACGGCGCGGTGCGCGCGGCGGTGATCGCCGGCGTCTATCAAGACGAAGACCTCGCGCTGCTCACCCTGGCCGGAGAGCCGCTCACACCGGTGCAGTGGTTTGCCGGGGAGCCGAAGCTGGGGAGTTTCCTAACGGCCCCTCAACCGGGTGGCAAGCCAGCCGCCTTCGGGGTTGTCAGCGTCTTGCAACGGGACCTTCGGGAAACCGACAAGGCCTATCTCGGGGTGCTCGGCGATCCACACTTCACCGGCCCAGGAGTGAAAGTGCAGGACGTCCAAGCGGAATCCGGTGCCGCCGCCGCCGGACTGAGGGCAGGAGACGTGATCCTACGTGTGAACAAACGGCCGATTTCCGGCATGCTGGAATTGCGCAACGCACTCACTGGGGTCGCCCCCGGCACACGGGTGGCCATGGAGGTGACCCGCAGTGGTAAACCCATCGATCTGGATGTTCTATTGGGAAACCGTCCGGACTTGCCGCAATTTCCCGGCGAGCGACTGCTCCAGATGGAGCAAATGGGTGGGCCGACGAGCCGCGTCCACGATTCGTTTTCCAAGGTGATTCAAACCGACATGCGGCCTGATCCAAACCAAATTGGCGGGCCGGTGGTCGATTTGCAAGGACGCGTGATAGGCATCACCATGGCACGGGCTGATCGCACCCGCTCGTTTATCATGCCTTCCGCTGCGGTGACCAAATTGCTGGAAAGCAAGCCATCGGATCCGGGACGCGTCAATGACGCCGTGGCCGAGGCGCGTGGTGTGGCCGCTGGCCAGAGCCGGGTCAGGCCGGCACCTCTGGATCCAGGCATGGCACCCGCCGATCCGGAGCGCCTGCGCCGCCACGCTGACGACATGCAACGCCTGCTGGAGCGATTGCGCGAGGAGATGGAGCGTATGGACCGCTAGAACCGTTAGGCTTGGGTTTGGATTTCATCTGAGACATGTTGTAGCGTCGTAACTATGACCGCCGATGTGCATGAGATGACCCTTGTCGAGGCGGTGGGTTCATTGGCGATTCAGGGTCACCGGCGGTCATAGACACGCCGCTACAAAACGACTAATATTTGTGCGGCTCCTAGGCCTGACGGCAATTTCAGGGGATTGACCTTGCTCGACCCTGTGGCGCTTTTGAGGTCGAACACTGAGTTCCGAGCTTGACGCAAATGCCCTCACGAGGACCCATAAAAAAATCGGGAGTCTCACCAGGCATCTGTGCCAAGGAGACTCCCGATAGCAAATCAAACAGGACGGCTTATTGCGGCACGCCGTAAACTTCGACTTCGATGTAATGGTTCATCTCGTTGGAGGTGTTGCCATTGCTGTAGAGGCGCACGTAGCGGCCCTTGGCACCCTTGCCATCAGCGATCAGACCGAAACGGCTTTCAACGTAGGGATTATCGGAACCTTTACCCAGTTTGGTGACGTTTTCGTAGTCGTTGTTATAGATGGTGGTGGTGGCGGTGGGGGCGAATTTCGGATCATCAGAAATCTGGATGACCACACCCTTGTAGGCACGCTTTTGCGAGTGGTAATGCCAGACGCAAACGGCGTTGACGGCGGCGGATTTTTCCAGGTCAATCTGGACCCATTGCGGGCCTTCAAGGAGTTCGACGAAGTAGCCTTCGCCGGCCTGCTTGTCGCCATCGGTGACGAGCTTGAGGTCGCCAATGATCGGATTGTCATCACTGCCAGTGACCTTCTTGTCCTTGGACAACAGCACCGCTTCCTTGGGAACCAGGAAAACCGGGTCCTTGTCGGGAGGCTGCACCAGATTGGGCACGTTCATGGCCTTGGGCGTGCCTTCGATGAGTTCGGGCGGATAGTCGAGGGCGAGAGCCACACCACCGACGGTGCCGCCAGAGGTGGCTCCAGAGGCTGCGGTGGCACCCGTTGGTTTCTTGTTATCGCCACAACCGGTGATGAACAGGGCGGAGGAGGCTGCTAGGATGGATACGATTAGTTTGTGTTTCATACGTCGAGGTGTTCTTTGGTGAATACGATAGGTTGTTGGCTGAGGGCGGATGGATTGACCCAGTAAATTGGTGCCTCGCTCAGGAAGGCGTGGCGGGCGTCACAATTGAGCTTCGCCTCGCCGCGCACGGAGGCGAAAAAGTTTTCCAGATGCGGTTGATGGGGTGGCTTGTTGAGTTCACCGGGCAGCGAGAAGCCTTCCGGGGGTTTCGAGACCCGCGCATCCACAACCCCACCGGCGGCGGGCGGAGCCTCCACCGGCGCTGCCTTGCGTCCGAGGAACCCGCGTTGCACGAGATGGTCCCACGAGAGAGGAACGATCTTGTCTGGCTGCGGCTCGTTAGGATCCTTGGGAGCCGGACTCGCCTCCTTGAAAATCTCCGTCGAGGCCGAATTCTCCGAGATCTTGATCGTCCCCTCGGTGCCCATGAACGACTCCCAGTAACCACCACCGGAACTGGTGGTGGTCAACACTTGATAGAAAGCGCGGACCTGCCCCTGCGGCGTGTCGTAGTCGAAGAGCGCCATCACATTGTCGAAGTGCTCGCGCTGTTTGAAGTAACTGTTGCCGCCGGTGGCATACACCGATTTTGGCACGGCACCGAGGAACCAGTTGAAGATATCGATCTGGTGGGCACCGAGGTCGGAGATGGCCCCACCGGATAGATCCCGGAAAAAGCGCCAGTTCATAAACTGATGCATATCCTTGAAACCATACTTGGTGAGAATGTCCTGCTTGATCGTCAATTTCGGCGCATAAGCGATGTTCTGAGACGACTTGATCGCGCGGTTCCACTGGGCGTTGGCGTTGACGATTTGGCCGCAAATCTTGTTGCCATTGATCAACTGGTCCAGGGTGAAACGGTAGCGCGGATTGCTGCGGCGCTGGTGGCCAATCTGGCACAACTTGCCGCTTTTCTCCATGGCTTTGACCATGGCGCGGGCACCATCGATGGTGTTAGACATCATCTTTTCGCAGTACACATTGAGGCCGGCCTCGAGGCAT
>CAIQXC010000435.1 GCA_903875675.1 Akkermansiaceae bacterium | reverse complement strand
GCCCGACCGCAGATTTATCGGGTCGGGAATATCGGCCAATAATGACAGGGGCTTCGGCATTCCGAGCCCTTGTTAGCAGGGAAAATCCCCCGTGTTCCGCACAAAATGACCCCAGCCCAAACTTTTCTCCGCAGACGCACCGAATATTTACCCGCAAAACCTCACCAGTCCATACCTGTCAGAGTTATACGAAAATTCCTTTCCTGCCTCGGATTGGGTGATTCTGATCCTGGCTTCTCGAAGGACCCGCCCCACGGAAGTTTGAATAGTATCTTCGGATGTCTGCGTAACCGTTGGTTTGTCCAGCGGGGGATTTGAATTTGTGCCATCGCGAAACATGGTTCTCAATGTTAGGACAACTATTGATGCGCTTGCTGCAATTGCAATCACCTGTAGAACCCATTTTACCCTTAAATCAGAAAACAAAGTATTACTTTATGATTGGCGGCTTAATATCGGTCCATTTAGCCCCTCGTAGTGCGCCAGTTCGGTTCCAGAATACCTGCTGATCCCACATGATGCTAGCATATCGACAGATGTCGAAATTGCGGGCAGTTACCCCTCCGCCGGAGAGATTCTTGAAAAAAGCCAATCCTGAACGGTTTGCCGCTAGGTCAGCAGGTGATGCGCTACCGTCCGGGTCAAGGACAACTCCGTTTAGATCGTCACCAAAATTTGCATACTGGGTTATTAGATGCATTATACCTCCCCAATTTCCAGTACGTGCCGGAATATCAGTCATAATAAACCCATCAAGCATCTTTTCATCTAGCGTTGCAGGGATCATTCCCTCTGTAAGAGTTCCCCATGCGTCTGCGTAGGCATCTCCTTTGCCAAGCGTTACGGAAATAGTATAGTACATAAGGCCTTCCTCAAAAAAATGTCCAATTTTGTCGGTGCCTATACAACTTCCGCATAAAAGAACTGATCACGCTGATGGTACTGACGCGTGCGCAACTTTGTTCGGGCAATCACACGAATTGCCGTCCAAGACTTTTCCCTTAATCATGTTCTCCAGCAGTATCTCAATTCCTGTGCGTGGATCGATAAGCCCCTTTGCTCCCGCTTGGCGGTTGTTTGAAATAATTTCATTCTTGATGTTCTGTTCAATATTAGGATTGGCCTGTCCTATTCCCATCAAACTTCTAATGATTCTATTTATATCGTCGCTGACATCTTTCTGGCCTGCTCTGCAGGGGGCATAGGCCCGGCATAAGTCCCCACCTGTCAACAGAGCGAGTCGGTCTGTTCCCAACGAACCCATACAGGTTCCTCCCTCCCCTTTCCCCGATGGGGTCCCTGGATGGCCAATAAGGGATACCCGACGCGGTTTTCATAGGCGTAGAGGCGATTTTCCGGCGTGGTTGTGCGGGTTGGCGGCGGTTGGCGGCGGTTGGCGGCGGTTGGCCGGGTGCGTTTCGTTAGGAAAACGAAAAAAATCCCAGACGCGGTTTTTTTCGGTGGGATTGTGGCGATCGGGCGCGGTCGCTGTGCTGAAGTAGGCCATTTTCCAAGCGCAGGGATAGCGGCAGCGGGCGGCTAAAGGAAGGAAAATCTTCCGGCTTTTCAGAGGTCGAGAAGGTCCGCGTGACTGCCCGTGCGAACGAGGACGGCGGTTTTGGCGGTGATCTGGTAAAGTAGCAGCCAGTCGCCACCAAGGTGGCATTCGCGGTAGTCCTTGAAGTTTCCGACAAGCGCATGATCGCGGTTGCTTGGCGGCATCGGTTTGCCTTCCGCGAGCAGGTCGATGGTCTCCGCGAGTCGGCTCATGTCGCGGCCGGTGCGTTTGATCCGTTCAACGTCCTTGCTGAACTGTCGCTTGAAGATGAGTTCGCGCATCAGATTCCGAGCGCGGCTTTGGCTGCTTTGGCGGAGCGATGTCGTGGCAGGGCTTCAATTGGCTCGGCCATCGCTTCGAGCGTTTCGGCGTTGGGCACCCACTCTTCGACCAGAAACGTCAGGACGGCCGTGGTGGGACCGGCGACGGGTTCGTCAAGGGTGATGGTGCCGTCAGCGGAGACGGTTGCATGGACTGTTTTCAGGACTGCTGCCATACGGGGATGATAACTCATGCCGCAACTTTGGCCAGTGCGCTTTCTCAGGCTTTTTTGCCGGTTTCGGCGGGGTGGGTCTTGCGATGGACCGCCTTGAGCTGCTCGATGCTCACCTGGGTGTAAATGGCGGTGCTTTGATTCGCAGCCGCCTTACGGCTGTTCACCCCTTCGGTGCACGTCGCTTCGCTCCTGTCCAAAACGCCTACAAGCCTTCAGCGTTTTTCAAGCTTCTCGTGGCCGAGGAGCTGTTTGATGAAGCGGATGTCGGCACCGCCCTCCAACATGTGGGTCGCGCAGGTGGATCGAATCAAATGGCATGAGCCGGGGCGGTTGATGTCGGCCTGCTTGAGCCATTTGCTGACCATGCGGCTGAGCACGTCCGGGTTGAAGGGCTCGCCGTAGCTGGTGAGGAAGAGGGCGCGTTGGCTGGCGTCAAGCGCGAGCCGGGGGCGAACCTCGTCGAGGTAGCGTTCTAGCCAAAGCCGGGCGCGGCTGCCGACTGGCACGACGCGGTCCTTGTGGCCCTTGCCCTGGCGGATGTGCAGGGTCTGGCGCTCGCGGTTGAGGTCGTGGATTTCGAGCCGGGCGAGTTCGCTGCGGCGCAGCCCGGCGCTGTAGAGGAGTTCTAGCATGGCGCGGTCGCGCCGTCCTAACGGATCGCCGATGTCGGGGATGTTGATGACGGCCGCAATCTGTTGGATGCCGAGGGCCTCCCTCGGCAGGCGCTTTTCCTGGCGCGGCATTTCCAGCTCGCTGGCGGGATTGGCGCTGAGAGCGTCCTGGCGCACCAGGTATTTGAACAGATCCTTGAGGGTGCCGAGGCGGGCGCCCTGGGTGGAGATGCCAAGCGGCATGCCGTTCTTCTTGCGCCAGCGCCAGAGGTGCCGCTGATAGCTTTCGAGGATGGCTTTGGTGATGGCGGCCGGTTGTGTCAGGTCGCGCTCCTGCGCCCACAGCAGGAAGACTTTGAGGTAGTTGGTGGTGTGTTTCATGGCTGAACCGCGAAGATGGGCTGGGTCCGGGCAGCGGGACGCATCACCAACGCGTGTGGCTGCAAAAAATCTGTCGGAGCGGTCGTGGCGGGACGATGGGAATTCGGCGTCCGTTAGATCAGGGACGCACCGGGGATGGCCCGGCGGGATACCGGAACGGGTGTGCTTTCAGGCGGCGAGGGGGACTTGAAAGCGGTTTTGGAAGGCAGCGGGCGGACAAGGGCAAGCAAGGAAGGCCGCGTCGAGGTGGCGGAGGTTGTGGAGATCGGGGAGGGAATCGATTTTGCCCTGCGGGTGGCAGACTGTGCAGAGCCATGTTTTGATGGACGTGGCAAAGCGTGCCCAGCGGGCGAACCAGCGGTAGGCACCAGTGATCGAGATGGTGAGCGTGGTTGCGGCCTAGGCGGCGTGGCGGCTGGGTGCTGCGGCCAGGGCGCGGATGAGGATGAGCAGCTCGGCGGTGGCCAGCGAGGCCCCGGGGATAATCTCGTCTCAATGGACCGAGAAAGTGCCCCCCGCAGCCGGAATTCGAGTAGCGGTCGGAGCAGGGCAGGCGCAGCCTGCGGGACCTGGAGCTGGCATTGGCGTGGTGATGCCCGTGGCCGACAACCGTTTCGACGCGCCGACAAAGGACACAGCCCGCAGCGCGTGCCTCAGATCCAACTGCCCTTGTTCCCGGCCGCCAGCACCGCCACCCGCGTTTATCACGGCGGATGTAGTCGCCACTGGTCCTCGGTCAGCGGCATGGATTCGGTCATCTGTCCAAGCAGTTGCCTGATTGCGGAGGCACAGACCGAGTTATCGGGACCCGTTAGATACTCAACGATCCCGCCGGGGGTGAAACGGCTGAACTCCTTGGTTTCCTCGGGAAATGCCTTCGCGAGCAGGTCAAACACCGCGGGTTCCAGCGGGGAGGCAGGCGGCGGCGTTGTTGTCGGCGCGTTTTTCTTCCATGGCCAGCATGGCCTGCGGCGCGACGCACAGGTGTTTGTTGGTTGATTGCATGGCTTGTTGGGATCGAAACGATCATCGGTATTGACGGACAGTGAACCAGCCCCACTCACAAGAGGAACTTTTTCAAGCGGCTCCATGTTTCGTCTGGGGTATGGAGGTAACGGATTGAGCCACCCTCGATGAGCAGGGTACTGGGCAATTTCATGGCGTCGTAGTCTGGATGGCAGCTCACGAGGCGGAGCACACTGGAGGCAGATTGCCGCCACAATTCCTCGAACGTCTGGCGAGCGAAGACGTCCAAGCCGCTGAATGGCTCGTCGAGAAGGAGAATATTGCCGCAATCCGGCCGCACGGAATATTCGGCAAGAATGAGGCTGGTTTTGCGGCGATTGCCGGTGGAGAGTCGGCCATAGGGTTTGCGGACATCCAACTCGATGCGCTCGGCAAGAGCGAGGGCCGCCTGCCGCCGGGCTGCCGGCAAAAGTGCGCGAAACAACGTCCTGGCCGGCATCTCAGGGTCGAAGCGCATGTCTTCAGGCAGGTATTGAGTGAAGCCAGTGGAATGAAAGGAACCCGCCATGGCCTTGTGGCTGCCGGCCAGGGTGCGCAGCAGGGTCGTCTTGCCCCGCCCGTTGCGGGCCAATAAAAAATGCGTGCCGCCGCCCAACACCACCTCATCCTCCAACCGGGCCAACACCGTGCCGTAGCCAATTGCTAGACCGGGGTGCATCACAAGGCTTGGCGCTGGCGCGGGGGGTGTCATCTTCGGCTCTGAACGGTTTCTTGTGGTTCTATCTAACGTCTCCTACCAGTCAAGGGAAATTTATTTTCAGAAGCTATGCCGGGCGGCCGGACAAGATCCCCGCTTTTTATGCGTGACTGGTGCGGCAGGGCTGGTAGAACCCGTGCACGAACCATGGCGGGAAAATTGACTTACCAACAGGCCGGGGTGGACACGCGCAAGGCGGCCGCCCTAGTGGGAGACATCGGGACGCATGTGCGCCGCACCCAGCAAACGCGCAAGCTGTGGGGGGCCTTCGGGCTGTTTGCGGCCTGCTACGATTTGAGTGCTTACCGGGAGCCGGTGATCATGACGGGCTGCGACGGGGTGGGCACCAAATTGGAGCTGCTGCTGGAGCATGATTTGCTGGAGATTGCCGGCAAGGATTTGGTGGCGATGAATGTGAATGACATTCTGACCACTGGCGGGGATCCGTTGATGTTTCTTGACTACATCGGCATAGCGGCGCTCGACGAGGCCCGCATTACGAGGCTCATTGCCGGGATGGCCGATTATTTAGCGGCGTGCGATTGCATTCTGGCCGGTGGTGAGACGGCGGAAATGCCCGGCATTGTGCCGCCCGGCATCATTGAGTTATCGGGGTTTTGCATTGGCTGCGCGGAGAAATCCGCGCTGGTGGACCCGACCACGGTGGCGATCGGTGACGTGCTCATTGGCTATGCCTCGGACAGCATCCACGCCAATGGCTGGTCGCTGGTGCGGCGGGTGTTGCGCGATCACGCCGGGGAAGTCAGCAACGAGGAATTGCTCGGTTGGCTGCAACCGACCCGTCTCTATCACGACGTGGTGCGGGGATTGCGGGCAGCAGGCGTGCAGCCCAAAGCGATGGCGCATATCACCGGGGGGGGCTTGCCTGAGAATTTGGAGCGTTTGTTCCGGGGGATGGGGGCGGATTTGGACATTCCCCGCTGGGACCTGCCAGGCATCGCCAAACTCCTCTCCCACGTCGATTCGGCCGACCGCTTCCACACCTTCAACATGGGCATCGGCTGGGTCGCCATCGTCAACGAAAACCAGGTGGACGCCGCCCTGCAAGTCGGCCCGGGCGGCGTAGTGCTCGGCCGAATGGTACCGCAGGACGGGGTGCGCGTGACGGTCCAGGGCGAGTGAAGCGGCGAACTTTTCCAATATGAGCGATTTTCTCAGTCATGAATGCGGCATAGCGGCAGTGCGATTGCGCAAGCCGTTGGCCTATTATCAAGACCGCTACGGCACCAGCCTGTGGGGATTGAATAAATTGTTTTTGTTGATGGAGAAGCAGCACAACCGGGGTCAGGACGGCACCGGGATCGGATGTGTGAAGCTGAACATGCCGATTGGCCAGCCGTATGTGCAGCGCCGCCGTGGCATTGAGAAGGACGCGCTGGCGGAGATTTATCGCAAGGAACTGAAAAATTTCCACAAGCTGGCCCGCAAGGGAATCCTCAAGCCAAAGGATCCGGAAAGCGTCAAGACCCACTTTGATTTTGGCGGCGAAGTGCTCGTCGGCCACCTGCGCTACGGGACATCCGGCGAATTTGACGCTGGCTCGTGCCATCCGTATTTGCGCCGCAGCAATTGGCCGACGCGCACGCTCATGGTGATGGGCAATTTCAACATGACCAACGCCGCGGAGCTCAATCAGGTGCTCATTGAACGCGGCCAGCATCCGGTGTTTGGGACCGACACCCAGACGGTGCTCGAGGAAATTGGCTACCATCTGGATGAGGCGCACACCGATTTGTACCGCCGCTTGCGCGATGATGGTGTGCCCGGCCACGAGATTCCATTGCGCATTTCCGCCGCCCTCAACGTCCCGCGGCTCATCGCCCAGTCGGCTGCCGCCTGGGACGGCGGCTACGCCATTTGCGGGGTCATCGGCAATGGCGACATGTTTGTCATGCGCGATCCGCGCGGCATCCGCCCCTGCCACATGCTCGTGACCGACGAAGTCATCGCCTTCACGTCCGAACGGGTGCCCCTGATGACCATCTTTGAGGTGGAAGCCGAACAGGTGCAGGCAGTGGAACCCGGCAGCGTGGTCACCATCAAGGCCGACGGCTCGATGACCACGACCTCGTTCGCGGCACCCCAGCCCCACACACCTTGTTCGTTTGAACGGATCTATTTTTCCCGCGGCAATGACCCCCAGATCTATCGGGAACGCAAGGCCATGGGTGCGGCCTTGGTCACTCAGGTTGTGGCCTCCATTGATGGTTCCTTCGACAAGACCGTCTTTTCGTTCATTCCCAACACCGCCGAGACGGCCTATCACGGATTGATGGACGGGCTGCGGATGTACCGCCGAGAAGAAGTGCGTGCGGCCATTCTCAAGAGTGTTGCCGAAGGGACGCTGACCCCGGAGTTGGTCGATGACTTGATTTTGCGCAACTGGCCGCGCGGAGAAAAGGTGGCCAACAAGGACATCAAGATGCGCACCTTCATCACCCAGGACAAAAGCCGCGATCAAATGGTGTCCCTCGTCTATGATATCACCTACGGCCTCGTCAATCCGGGCGATTACCTCGTCGTCCTCGATGACTCCATCGTGCGCGGCACCACCTTGAAAAAATCCATTCTCAACATCCTGGCCCGCACCCATCCGGCCAAGATCATCATCTGTTCCACCGCCCCTCAAATCCGTTATCCGGATTGTTATGGCATCGACATGGCCGAACTCGGCCGCTTCATCGCCTTCCAAGCCGCCGTCGGCCTCCACAAACGCGCGGGCCGGGCCACCTTGCTGGACCGGATCTATCAAAAATGTCTGTCTGAGATGGACAAGCCGCCCGCCGAGCGTGCCAACTGCGTCATGGAGGTCTATGCCGCCTTCACCGAGGAGGACATTTCCGCAGAAATCAGCCGCATGGTCTATCCCGAAAAAACCGATTGGAAGGGCAGCGTCGAGGTGATCTTCCAAACCATCGATAACCTCCGCGCCTCCATCGATGGGCCCACCGGCGATTGGTATTTCACCGGCAATTACCCCACCCTCGGCGGCTTCTCCATGGTCAACATGGCCTATATCCGCTGGCACGAAGGCATCAGCGGCCGCAGCTACGACCTACCGCTTTGAGGCGGAGCAAGATTAGCCCTCGCATGGTAGCGGCGTGTCTATGACCGTCGCTGACCATGAACCGCCAATGCACCCGCCTTTACCGCAAACGTCATCTCATCACGCTTCCTGACCTCGACATTGAAGTGACAGGGAATTGGCGATTGACTGGCGGCCTGCGCGGTCAGCAGAACTTGTAATTTTGAAGGACCGAAATATGCATGACACTGAAAGACAATCCCACAAGGAGACGCCAACATGAAGAAGAATGGATTTCACCACCGAGGAGAATTACCGGAAGACCCGGGACTCGGGATCCGAACCCAGCCAGTGGCCGTACGCCTTCGAAGCAGATCCCTCGTGGCGGCCCGTTTTGGTGAAGGTCGTCGAGACGCCCAGGCCGACTGCGGTCATCGCCAGCCTCGCCGGGGCGAGAAAGCCCGTGCGCTCATCGCCGCCGAGGACGGCACCGTGAGCCTCTACACCGTCGGCGGCCTGGCCACGACCCATCCGGCATCGCCAGAGGCCATCGTCCGGACTGGCGAGGTGCGGGTGGGCCTCAATCCCGTCTGCCTTGCCTACCAAAAATTTGCCCCTGACACGGTGATCGCCGTATCCTGCGGCGATCGCGAACTGGCCTGGATCCGCTACGGCGAAGCCGGGGCTGAGGTCATCCGCCGACTGCGCGACGCCCGATTGCGGGACCCGGTTTTCGCGGAGTCGGCCGACACCCACGGCATCGAGACATCGTTGCTGACGGTCGCCGACTTCAAGGGGCGGAAGATTCTCAATTACCGTTTCAGTACGCTGGTTTTCGCCACGCAAGGCGGCGCGAAATTTGGCATGGGACCGGACGGAAAAGACGAGTTCGAATGCGGAGGAGTTTTGGAATTCCCCGGTTCACCGTTCTGCATCAGCGCCACCTCACTCATCGGGGAAACCTCGCACGCAATTCAGACATCGCTTCACGCCCTGAAACGGCCCGAATCCGACCCTTCCCAAAGGCCTCAAGGCGACGGTCAGCCTCCTGAATCCACGCGGCTTCCAGCTCCGATGAGCTGCGCGACAGGCTCTCAAGCAACCTGTCAACCAGCACGGCTCGCTCGCGGTCTGGCAACAAAAGAGCTTCCTTCTCAAGAATTGCGGCATCCATACGGCCAAATCCCGCGCTTTCCCGGCGGCTCACGCAACTGATTTTTTCCCTGTGCTTGGCTAGCCGCATGCCTCACTCATGCTCAAATCCTCAATCTATCTTCTTCCATTTTTCAGGAAGAATATCTCGCGCAAATCCGCCAAAACGCAAAGGAAGATGAGCATGAATTGAGTGAACCCTCCTGCGTCTTTGGTGCGAGGTCTCTTCTCTTCCTGAGCTTGGCTAGCGCCATCGCTCCGCCCAAGCTCAATCCAAAATCCAAAATTCCACGTTTCGGTCCTTCAAAGTTCGAATCTGCTAGGCGGTGAGAAATGCGAACATCGAACATTCAACGCCGAACGTCCAGCGCCGAACCGAAGAGAACCAAGAGAGAAAGATGGGCCGTTCAGACTGTTGCTTTCGCCTCATATCGTCGTGTTGAGCCGTAGCCAGGTTCCTGTCTGCGGGGGCGAATTGCCGTGATCCCAGTAACTTCGGGGAGTATGCGAAACAGGAAATGAATCGGAAATCTCTTGAGATTGCCCCGGCGGCGACCCGTACGGTCGAAATGATGTCTCTCCGGGTGTTCCCGTGCATAATCGATCGCCTCGCTAAGTTCCTGCCAAAACAAATCTCCAAGATCAGATGAGATGGCATCGTAATGATCGACGAATGCCCGGACCTCCGCTGGCACCTTCGGGTGGTAAACAACCGCTCTCACCGATTGCGGCGGCCAACTTGAGACAGAAATTCGGCGTGGCTGATTGGGGTGACTGATCCTGAGTCCATCTCCACTTCCCGCCTCCCTACTTCCTCATCATTTGGACCTGACGGCGAGCCAGACAGGCCGTGGAGTAAATACGCCACCAATCCCTTCCGATCTTCCTCGGAGAGTTCCTTGGTCTGTTTCTGAATGTCGGCAAGCCGTACCACGGGGGTGCGCTACTAGGTAAAATTTATCGTCACAAGTGCAATTTTGGCCCATGGATAGCCCTCCTATTTTCTACGGCCATTGCAGTCTTATTGGACGGACGGTCGGCTAACTGGGGGCAAATCCTACCCGGATGAGGAGTGGCGCAAGATCTATGGCCCGTTCCTCCTGTATTGCAACCATCACTTCACCATTCCGCAGGTTCGGCCAGGCACTTATACCTTTTACTCCTGCACCAATGGCGCGGTCGGAGAATACTCACATGAGAATATCGTGATTAAGGCGGGCACTAACACACTGGCTGGGGACCTGCTCTGGCAAGTGCATCATCCATGCCAAGTATTGCGTGGAGTACCTCACGATTCCGACGTCGCTACTGAGACCAGGTGCCAACACGATCACGCTGGAACAGGCCGGAACGAATACCCAGACTCATGTGATGTATGACTACTTATGTCTGGAACTTCCATGAATATGAACTCCAAAATCTACCTCCTGGCTCGTCCTGAGCACCTGCCTGTTGAGCAGGAAGCTCCAGCGTCTCGTCCGCTGGCGGAAGCGCTCGCCCCGGACCAGTTGCTGAAGGTGGCCCAGTTGGCGTCCGTGGTGTCGGTCCGGGTTTGATCCGCTCACACGGTAGGGACAACCGATAGATCATGTGCCCGCCGAGGTGTCGTGCGAGGATGGTGGATCGAGGATGGCGGATGCCGGATGAAGAGGCGGGTAAGACTTTTCATTTTCGAGCCTCTGGCCGCAGCGCCCACGCAAATCGCATGCCAGCGCACGCCAATTCCCGCCGCCCTGGCAGCTACTGGCTCGCGCCGCATGGCGTGGCTGTCGCGTCTCGCGGCAGGCCGTGACAGCGTGCCTCCGGCCGCTGCGCCCGTG
>CAIQXC010000434.1 GCA_903875675.1 Akkermansiaceae bacterium | reverse complement strand
GGCCGAACTGCGCGCTGTTCCCCAGGCGCAACAGCTTGGCGCTCAGCGCCGGGTCTTTGGCGATGATGTTGCGCACTTCCAGGATGGTGGCATCGTTATGGTTGAGCGTCTTGATCAGCGCGTGCGCCACCTCGGGCATGGCGGGCAGTTTGGAACGACCGACGGGGTCAACTGGGAAAAAGTGGTACTGCCGGCCGACGTCGATTACCAGGGGATGGAATACTGTGTGGCAGTGGCCGGGACTCCCAACACCAAGGTCGTCGCTTTGGTCACATCCTTTGATATCACCACTCGGAGTGTGCTCGATGCCGCCATTGCGCTGGCGAAGAAGACCGCGGCTGATCTCGAACGCTCACCGGGACAATTGATTGCCGGGCATGAGAATGCCTGGCGCGATTATTGGGCCCACAGTGGCGTGGAACTGGCCGACCGCGACCTGCAACACTGGTGGTACCGAATGATGTATTTCGCCAGGACGGTTTCACAGCCTGGTGGCAAATTCCCTCCAGCGTTGATGCCTCCGTTGGCAACTGACGAGACGCCATGGCACGCGGATTTTCATTTCAACTACAATTCATGGCAGCCGTTCTGGTCGGTTATCTCCGCCAATCAACCAGCCCTCGCCGACCCATGGATCGCTTATGTAAGCCGATTGTTGCCACGGGCCCAATGGCAGGCCAAGGAGGTTTTTGATTGTGAGGGAGTTTACTACTCGATCAGTCAGTTTCTGCATGAACCCGATCCCGCCGCCTGCAAAAGCGTGAACAAGCGATCACTGGTGATGAGTCCGTGGGGAATGACCATCGGCATGGTCGGGATGACGGCGCAGAATCTATGGCACAAACACCTGTGTGATCCAAACCAGGCCTATCTTGAGACTTATATCTATCCGTCACTTCGAGAGGCGGCGAGGTTCTATCTTTCGTTCATGAAACAGTGCGGCAAGGATGCCGAGGGAAAGGTTTTGCTCGGGCCGTCATACAGCCCCGAGCATGGCAGCTTGGGTATCAATAACTGCCCATTCGATATCGCCTATGTGCATTACACGTTTGCAGCATTTGCCAAGGCATCCAGCGAACTCGGCAAAGACAAGGCACTGGCAGCCGAGTGCATTGCCATGAAGGACCTGCTTGCGGACTATCCGGTGGCGATGGATGCCAACAGCAAACCTGTGGTGGTGGATTGGGCTGGCTGCAAATACAAGGAGGTCGATTTGCACAATCTAACAGTTCCAGCCTCCCCGGTATTTCCTGCGGAACAAGTCACTTGGTTTTCACCGGAGCCTGTCAAGGACCTGTTCCGCCGCACGATCAAGGATACAACATTCAATGGCAATAATTCCCATGTCATGTTCAATATTGCCAAAGCCCGGCTGTCGATGCCGGAGGCGGTACCGGATACCAAGGCATGGTTCAAGAGCCGGGAACTTCCCAATGGCCTGTTTGTGTGGCAAGGGCATGGACACGGCACGTTCATGCCGGAGAGCATTGGCGTGGCGGCCATTGTTACTGAATTCCTGATGCAGAGTGTCGGGGATATCATTCGGGTCTTCCCCTGCTGGCCGAAGGAGCAGGATGCGAAATTCACCGACCTGCGTGCACAGGGCGGGTTCCTGGTATCAGCTGTGCAGAAGGACGGCAAGGTGACGGAACTCAAGATCACCTCGACAGTTGGTGGAAACCTGCGACTCTTAAGCCCGTGGACGGACAAGATCGTTGCGCGTTCGACGCATCCGGGACTGACACTGGAGTTCACCGGAAAGGACGAATGAACCAAGCAAATCCTCCTTGATCTCCCGAACCACCATCCATCATCAGTCGCGCCCGACCGTCCTCCATTGGCCAGATCGCGGTTTTGCTTTGATCATCACTCTTGCGCTGATGGTCCTGCTGACGTTGTTAGTGGTCGGATTGCTAACGATTTCAAGTGTTGCGCTGCGTGAAATTTCCCATGGCGAGGCGATGGCGGCGGCCCGGGCCAATGCCCGGATGTCGCTGATCTTGGCGCTGGGCGAGTTGCAGAAGCAGGTGGGTTTGGACATGCGGGTAACCGCGCGGGCCGACATTCTATCGGAAGACAGTCCACTGCTGTTGGGGGTATGGAAGAGTTGGCAGGGCAGTGATCACGAAACGAGCGGCGCATTTGCCGGCCGTCCCCGCCCACCCGGCAGCAGTTATAGCGGCGAGAAAAAGAAACGCTTCGTGGCTTGGCTGACATCGGCTAGCATCCAGGACCCTATCACCCTGCCAGATACCACAAAGACGGTTGGCAAGGTGACGCTGCTAGGCGACGGCACCGTTGGCAGCGGCACGGGTCGTGACAAACTACAGATCCACTTGCCGCCGACCCAATTGCCAAACCCGCGCCAGAATGGGGCGCTGGCGTGGTGGATCGGCGGCGAAAACCAGAAAGCACGCCTGCCGCGGCCGTACAAACCCAGCAGCGACACGGCGGCCCGCTGGGCAGTGCTGGCCAAGTCCCATGC
>CAIQXC010000433.1 GCA_903875675.1 Akkermansiaceae bacterium | reverse complement strand
TTGAGGCTTTTCACAATTTTTCAGATGAGTCATGCGGCGACTTACTCTCCAACTCTATCCGCCCACCCGGCGGTTGCTGCTCGCATGGTAACATTTGTTTGAGGCATGGCGCTTCCGCCCACAGCCGACAGTTCGGGAATCCGACGTGTTCGGTCGGTTGTCGAAAGCGAGGTCGAACACTGAGTTCTGATCCTTGAAAACCAGAATTTGTGGTGAATGGGTCAAGTTACTGAACGGGAGATGTGCCAGGCTGACTTCGGCGTGAGCTCAGTCGAAAGATTGCTGAAAGCTGAATTCCGATTGTCGATGTGCGCTTGATTGGCGCAAGGCGCACTTTCAAGCTCGCTTCAACAATCAGCAATCCTGCACTCATCAATCCACGAGCGCTCTGCCGCCAGAAGAATAAACCGCGTGGCGGATCGCGGTGCAAAGATCCGCCCTGGCACAGGGCCTGCCCTTGCGTCTTCAGCCTTGCGTCCCGGGCCTCGCGCCTCTATTCTCGCCCGATGATCCGCCCGCGCCGCAACCGCCGCAGTCCCGCCATCCGCTCGATGGTGCGCGAAACCTCCCTCACGCCCGCCGACTTCATCCTTCCGCTCTTTCTGCACGAAGACGCCCATGACACCCCCATCGCCTCCATGCCCGGCGTGATCCGCTGGTCGCTCGAGGGATTGCTGCGCGAGGCCGGTGAGGCCCATGCCCTCGGTGTTCCTGCCATTGTCCTGTTTCCTAAAATCGAGGAACCCCTCAAGTCACCCCTCGCCGAGGAATGCCATAACGACGTCGGCTTGGTGCCCCGGGCCATCCGCGCGCTCAAAGCCGCCTACCCGTCGCTGTGCGTCATCACCGACGTCGCTCTCGATCCCTATAACTCAGATGGCCATGACGGCGTGGTGCAGCGCGATGAACTCGGCGAACTAACCATCCTCAACGACGAAACCGTGGCCATCCTCTGCGAGCAGGCACTCTGCCATGCCCGCGCCGGTGCCGATATCGTCGCACCCTCAGATATGATGGACGGCCGCGTCGCAGCGATCCGAAATGCCCTCGACTCGGAAGATTTCCAGAATGTCTCGATCATGAGCTACACCGCCAAGTACGCATCCGCCTTCTACGGACCATTCCGCGGCGCACTGGATTCCGCCCCCAAGGACGGCGATAAAAAAACCTATCAGATGGATCCGGGCAATTCCCGCGAGGCCGTCCGTGAATCCCTGCTGGATGAAGCCGAGGGTGCCGATATGCTTATGGTCAAACCCGCCGGCCCCTACCTCGATATCATCTCCAAAGTCCGCGATACCTCCACCTTGCCAATCGCCGCCTATCAGGTAAGTGGCGAGTACCTCATGCTCAAGAGCGCCGCCGCCGCCGGTTGGCTCGACGAACGTGCCATCGTCCTCGAAAGCCTCATAGGCATCAAACGCGCCGGGGCTGATATGATTCTAACGTATTTCGCCAAGCACGCCGCAGTCTGGCTGCGCGACTCATGACGCAGCCCACGCGGCGTCACTCTGCTTTGTGAAATTTGAGGACCCGTTCGCCCTCTCGATAATAGTTGAGCCGGTCCCGCGCATGAATCTCTAAAAACGCTGGATCCTCACGCAACGCCCGGTGCTCGATTTCGTATGACTCACGCTCGGCAAGTGCGTCCTGCTCCCGTGCGTTGGCCTCCGCCAGTTTGGCCTCCAACTCGACCAAGCGACGTTTTTGCGGCACTGCTGTGGACACCACCACCAAACCAACCGCCATGCACAACACCACAAAAACCACACGCACAGACACTTGGATGATCCGAGCCCGGACCTCCAATCTTCTCACCCTCTCAACCGCCAATCTGCGTCGTGCCATTTGCGCTTGGAAATGAAAAATAAAAAAATCGGCCGATTGTCAAGAAAACTTAATTTCCAACATCAGGTAGGTATTCGTAAATTCTTCCCAAAGGTGCTTGTTGCGTCCCCCGGCAGATGCTAGAGAATATACTTATGAGCGGTCAAGCAGCGACGGATGGCGAATGGAAGGGCGGTGTGCCGCCTCATCAACGGTTTCTCGGGATCGATATCGGGGCCGAAACGATCAAGGTCATTGAAGTGTTCCGGCAGGGTCCCAACCTCCACAGCGGCCGCCGCCGCCTCGTCGAACACCACAAACAACCCGCTCAGCGCCTGCTCGAAGTGCTTGCCGACTTCGACTGGCCCAGCCTCAGCGGCGCGGCAGTCAGCGGTCGGCTCGCCCGCTTGGTCAAGTTGCCGCGGGTGCCCACCAAGCAGGCGCAGACGCGCGGCTTTCGGTTTCTCCACGGCACCGGTCCGGCCACCGTCGTATCCATCGGCGGGCATGGGTTTTCGGTGCTGGAATTGCGCAACGACGGTCCGGAAGTACTCCGCGAAAACAGCCGCTGCTCACAAGGAACCGGAAATTTCCTCCGCCAACTCTGCGAACGCTTTGATCTAACACCCGCTCAGGCAGATGATCTTTGCGCCGAGGTCCAGAAGTCCGCAGCGCTCTCCGGTCGATGCCCGGTGATCCTCAAAACCGACATGACCCATTTGGCTAACAAGGGCGAGCCGCGCGAGGCGATTCTCGCTGGTCTGTTCGACGCAGTTTGCGAGAATGTCATGGTGTTGGTCAAACCCGGAGTCAGCCCCCCGGACGTCGCACTTATCGGCGGCGTCACCCGCTCGCGCCGCATCCGCCGGAGCTTTGCTGGCATGTTAGCCCCTCGCGGGATGAATTTGTTAGACCTAACCTTGGAGGACGTGGAATTTATTGAAGCCCTCGGCAGTGGCCTGCTGGCGGCGGAGACACCGGCACCGTTGCCGCCACTCAGCGATCTGCTGGCGGACGCAGGCCCCACGCGTATGGACAGAGTGGCGGGCTTGAGCGGCAGCTTGCCACTGGTGCGGCGGATGCCTCCACAGAGATTGCCTGAACGCAATGGTCATGTGCGCCAGTTGCTGCTGGGGCTGGATATCGGGTCAACCGGCTCCAAAGCTGTGGCGCTGGACGGGGCCACCGGCGAAGTCGTTTGGGAAGGCTACCGACGCACTGCGGGGGATCCGGTCGGCGCAGCACAGGCTCTGCTAGCCCAGTGGGTGGAGGAACATTCGAGCGACGGGGTGCTGCGAGGATTCGGGGTGACCGGCAGTGGCCGGGAAATCGCCGGCTCGTTGCTAACAACTTGTTACGGGTGCGAGGCGGTTTTTGTGCTCAACGAGATCGCGGCCCATGCCGAAGGGGCCCGGCATTTCGATGCGCGGGTTGATACGATTTTCGAGATCGGGGGGCAGGATGCAAAATACATCCGTCTGGCGGATGGACGGGTTGTGGATTGTGCGATGAACGAGGCGTGCAGTGCTGGCACCGGTTCCTTCATTGAGGAACAGGGCAGCAAGTTCCCCGGTATAGACGGCGTGCAACAACTCGGGAGCCAGGCCATGCTCGCCCCCCAATGTGTGTCGTTAGGCCAACATTGCTCGGTATTCATGGCCGAAGTGATCGGCGAAGCCGTGGCCTCCGGCTGTGACCAACGCGAAATCATCGCCGGCCTCTATGATTCCATTATCCAAAATTACCTCCACCGCGTCAAAGGCAACCGCTCCGTCGGCTCGGTTATCTTTTGCCAGGGCATGCCCTTTGCTTCCGACGCTCTAGCCGCCGCAGTGGCACGCCAAACCGGTAGCGAGATCATTATCCCGCCCAACCCAGGCACCGTCGGTGCCCTTGGCATCGCATTGTTGACCCAGCGCCAAACCCCTTGGCGGGACAATGCCATTTTCGACCCACAACGTTTTCTCGAGGCACGCATCGATACCAAGGAAACCTTTATCTGCCGCTCCAAAACCGGCTGCGGCGGCAACGGCAACCGCTGCCGTATCGAGTCTATCAACACCACCGTCAGCGGCCATGGCCAACGCTTCAACTGGGGCGGTGCCTGCGCGCTCTACGACAAGGGCACCCGCAAGCACAAACTGCCCGACCTCTCGCCCGATCCGTTCCGCGAGCGCGAGGCATGGGTGACCCGCTTGATAGACCGGCTCGGTGCCACACCAGGTGCCAAAACGGTGGCTCTAACCGACGAATTCACCCTCAAGGGGATGCTGCCCTTGTTCGCAACATTTGTGCGCGGACTCGGCTTTAATCTGGATCTAACCACTGGGGCGGACCACGCCGTGCTCAAGCGCGGCACCCAAGAGGCGAATATCGCGTATTGCGCGCCAATGCAACTCTATCACGGCCTGACCAGCCAGATGGCAGAGGCCCCGGAAGTGGATTTTTTGTTGCTCCCGATGCTCCGCAGCCTGCCGCGTATGGATGCCGAACCCCACGCCAAGGTTTGTCCGGTGGTGCAGGCCAGCCCGTGGATTTTGCGCCAGGACCTCGCCGCCAAACTCAACGGCCGGGTCCTCTCACCGGTCATCGACGTGGGTCTCGGCAATTACAATTCCACTGAGTTTCACCAAAGCTGCGCAGAACTCGCCAGAATGTTAGGCAAGAGCGAGCCGGACTCTTGGCAACCGGCCTTGCGCCAGGCGATCGAGGCGCAACTGGCATTTGAGCGGGATTGCGAGGACATCGGCCGCCGCGCGCTGGCCTTCTGCGCCGAACAACAGGTGCCCGCAGTTGTCGTGTTAGGTCGGCCCTACACCATCTATAACAAGGTGCTCAATTCCAATGTTCCGGCCATTCTCCGCGAGCAGGGGGCCATGGCGATCCCGGTGGATTGTTTCCCGATACCCGACGACGTGCCGGTGTTTGACGACATGTACTGGGCTCAGGGTCAGCGGATTCTGCGCGCCGCCCATCAGGTCCGTCGCTTGCCCGGTGTGCACGCACTCTATTGCAGCAATTACTCATGCGGACCGGATAGCTTCAACCTGCACTTCTTCGCCTATATCATGGACGGCAAGCCGTTTGCCATCATCGAAACTGACGGCCATGCAGGCGACGCGGGCACCAAGACGCGGGTCGAGGCGTTCCTCCATTGCGTTGCCGGGGAGACCGACGCGCCCGCCGGATCTGGCAAGCCACCCAATGCATTTGCCACGTTGCAGCACAGCGAAATGGGTGTGTTAGATATACATCCCGATGAGCGCGTGCTGTTGCCGGTGCTCGGAGTGCTTTCCGACGTGTTTGCCGCCTGCCTGCGTGGTCGGGGCTTGCGCGCCGAAACCCTGCCACCGGTGAACGCCGAGGCGTTGCGCATCGGCCGTCGCCTTACCTCCGGCAAGGAGTGCATCCCTGCATGCATGAACCTCGGTGCCCTCGTCCAGCTTATCCAAAACAGCCCCGACCCTAACGAGCGCTTCCTTTATTGCCACCCAGGCAACAACGGCCCATGCCGCTTCGGCGTGTACAACCTGCTCACCCAACTCGCCCTCGAACATACCGGCTTGAGTGATCGCCTGCGCATCTGGGCACCCAAGGAAGATGGGTATTTCGACAAACTCCCTCCTGGTTTCGCACTGCTCGTGTTCACCGGCTTTGTCGCCGGCGACTCCCTGCTAGACGCTTTGCTCGAAGTGCGGCCCGTCGAAAATATCAAAGGCGAGGCCAACCGGATCTATCAACGCAGGATGGCCGAATTGCTCGCCCGGTTGCAGGCGCTCGCCAGCACCAATCTGGGGATGGCAAAATCCCTCTGGCAGGTGGCTAGCGGAGAATTGCTGGGCTTGCGCGGCTTACTGGCCGCTGCGGCCCGTGACTTCGCAGCGTTGCGCGGCCCGGCCAAATTGCCCACCGTGCTCGTGGTAGGCGAGATCTATGTGCGCTCGAATGCATTTGCGAATGA
The DNA here is from genome assembly GCA_903875675.1 of Akkermansiaceae bacterium. Classification (GTDB taxonomy): domain Bacteria; phylum Verrucomicrobiota; class Verrucomicrobiia; order Verrucomicrobiales; family Akkermansiaceae; genus Luteolibacter. The sequence goes on along the minus strand of CAIQXC010000433.1, from coordinate 13,954 downwards.
CAGCGTCATCGAGCGCCTGGAGGAGCGGGGGATGCGCGTCAAACTCGCGTCTTGCGGCGAGTTCATCGAATACATCGATCATGTGAACCGCCACGACCGCGGCCACAATGGATTGGGTGATCGCATCGGAACCGCAGTGCAGGAACGCATTCGCTCGGTGATCCATCGGGTGATGACACGCGAACTCGGCGGCCACGCCCGCACTCCGATTGCCGCCACGATGGCCGCTGCCAAAGGCTATGTGCCCGAGAGCTTTGAATCTGAGGCCATCCTCACCATTGGTGCGGCTCTTCACCATTGGCGGGCTGGAGAAATCCAAGCTGTAGTCAACATCGGCCCACTCGAATGCATGCCCACCAAGGTGGCCGAAGCCCAATTTTTCCACATTGCCCAGCATGAGGGCTTGCCGTCACTGACCCTGTCGCTCAACGGCGACGCCATCAACACCGAGACCCTCGACAATTTCGCCTTCGAGGTCCACGAGCGTTTTCGCAATCAGGTATCATAGCTGCTACCCTCCGGCTGCCGTGCATCCCTTCCCCAGTTCGCCTCCCTCCTCTCTGTATCACCTCGGCTTCGCCGCGATTGAGAGCGAGTTGCGGGCCGCCGAGGTTTCCGCGCATCATGCCAAAGCGCTGTGGCGAGCCTTGTACTTTCATGACGAGCTGGAACCGGCAAGCCAGTTTTCGCCGCCGCTACGGCGCTGGCTGGAAAGCGCTGTGGGCGAAGGCAAGAGGTTTTTCCTCGACGTGCCGGAAGTGGTGGCTGAATCGAACAGCAGTGATTTGTTGACCCGCAAGTACCTGCTACGGCTACGCGACGGCCATTGCGTGGAGACGGTGCTGATGGGTTACGACGGACGCTACACAGCCTGCGTAAGCACCCAGGTGGGCTGCGCGATGGGCTGTGTATTTTGCGCGACGGGCCAGATGGGGTTTGTCCGCCACCTGAGGGCGGGAGAGATCATTGCACAGGTCTTGCATGCCCGGCGGGTTCTGCGGGCTACCCAGCCGCAGCGGTGCCTGCGCAACCTCGTGCTGATGGGCATGGGCGAACCGCTGCATAATTACGCGGCAGTGATGCAAGCGCTTGAAGTGATCGCCAGTGTCCGCGGCATAAACATAGGCCCGTCCAAAATTTCCATCAGCACCGTGGGCGTGGTCCCCGGGATCTTACGGATGGCCGCTGAAAGCCGCCCGTACCGCCTCGCCGTTAGCTTGCACGGTTCTACCGAGGACGAACGCGCGGCGTTGGTACCGGCAGGCAAGCCATGGGGATTAGGTGAATTGATCGAGGCTTGCCGGACCTACGGCAGGCTCACTGGCAGACGCATCTTCATCGAATGGACCCTGGTGGCAGGTTGCAACGATTCATTGGAAACCGCTGCCCGGCTGGCTGAGTTGCTCAGAGGCATCGACGTCCACATCAACCTCATCCCGCTCAACCCAACCAGTGGCTTTGGTGGAGTGCCCAGCACGGCAGGCCACGCCTTTCAGCGTGTCTTGCGGGCCGCCGGTTTTCCTTGCACGTTTCGGCAGCGCCGCGGCATCGACGTGACTGCCGGCTGCGGGCAATTGCAGGCTGCCAAGCGCCTGGCCGAGGTAAAGTGAAGAAGACGCAGGAGAGAAATCAGGAGCGGAGAGCATGGCGGACTGCATGAGGATTGGCGGCGGCGACTTTAACTCTACTTTGTCATTTCATAATGCAAGCTATTGATAATAAACGAGTTATGAAGATTTGGCAATTAGTTCCAGCTCCTTGATAATCAAGTAGTTGGAAGTTGAAATGACAAAGTAGAGTTAAGCAGGGATTCGGCGGCACCGCTTGGACGACCGGCGTGTTGTTCCCATTTGTGAAGGGTGCGGACACTCACGGCAAGCAGACGGGCAAATTCCGTTTGGGAAAACCCCATGGCTTTGCGGATGGCGGCAGGGTCCGCTTGCCGAAAGTCTTTGAGAAGGTCGCAGATTTTCCGTGGTACGCGGGAGAACCTCCTCTTTTTGGGCAGTGCGGCAAGACTTCTTTCGATGTGCGTATTCTCTTCGTGGGTGGGTCGGCACGCTGAGGGGCCCTTCTTGAGCGGAAAACAGGCGTCCCGCCATGGCCCATGCGCAGAGCAAGGCCAGCCGTTTGCCGGCCTTCTTTTGCGCATCTCATGGGCAAATGTGGGCAAGATGCCCACTTTCCTTGATGTGGGCAAGATGCCCACACTCCTTGAAGGGAACTCAAGGAGTGGTGGCGTCCTCGCCGCCATTCGCCCATGTGCGGAGCAAATCCAGCCGCCTGGCGGCTTCACCTCTTGCACATCTCATAAGCAAATGTGGCCAAGATGCCCACGCTCCTTAATGTGGGCAAGATGCGCACTCTCCTTGATGTGGGCAAGATGCGCACTCTCCTTGATGTGGGCAAGATGCCACTCTCCTTGAAGGGGACACTCGCCAGCAAGGTGGCCGCCGACGCCAGCTACTGCTCAGCGGCTGGCATTGTGAATTTTCCAACAAGATGGCTTGGCAAAATGGGGCCGCTGGCTATTTTCGTGTCGCAGATGTGAAGGCATTGGCGAATATCCGTCCGGCAGGTTGGGTTTTCCGGCCATTGTGAATCGCCCCCACCCCAACCACCGATGATCCCAATCAGCAGCGCCAGCCAAAATTCTGAAGTCCGGGAATGGCCGTTCCATCGGGCCTACATCTTCAGTATCTCGATGATCGCCGCTCTGGGCGGCCTGATGTTCGGCTATGACTGGGTCGTCATTGGCGGCGCGGAATTGTTCTACGAGAAATTTTTCACGTTGACCACGGCGTGGCAGGTGGGCTGGGCGATGAGCAGTGCGTTGATTGGAGCGCTGTTCGGGGCGATGTTTTCGGGTGGCTTGAGCGACAAGTATGGGCGCAAGCCGTTGCTGCTATTTTCCGGTTTTTTGTTTGTTGTGACCTCGATTGGCACCGGCCTCGCGGCTAACTTCTCCCTGTTCATCGCCAGCCGTTTGCTCGGCGGGGTGGCCATCGGTATCGCTTCCAACCTCTCGCCCCTCTACATCGCCGAAATCGCTCCGGCATCCATGCGCGGCCGCTTGGTTGCACTCAACCAGCTCGCCATCGCCTTCGGGGTGGTCGCCGCGCAAGTGGCTAACTGGGCGATTGCCAAACCCATGCCGCTGGGCACCACCATTGCCCAACTTCCCCTGGATTCATGGAATGTGCAAATCGCTTGGCGCTGGATGTTCGGCGTCACCGCGCTGCCGGCCATTGTGTTTTTCATTGCCATGTTTTTCGCCCCGGAAAGCCCTCGCTGGCTCACCAAAAAGGGCCGATCTGGGCGGGCTCGTGACGTTCTGGGAAAAATCGGTGGCAGTGCCTACGCGGAATATTCCGTGAAGGACATCGAGGCCACCTTGGTCAATGAGATCGACCGTGTGGATCTGCGTGAGTTGCTAGATCCAAAGATGTTCAAAGTCCTTTTGGTAGGGGTGGTATTGGCGGTGTTCCAGCAATGGTGTGGCATCAACGTGATTTTCCAATACGGCTCACTCATCTTCTCCGAAGCCGGATACGCGGTGTCCGATATCCTCTTTAACATTGTCATCACCGGGGTGGTGGGCGTGCTGATGGCCGTCGTGGCGATTGCCACGGTGGACCGCTGGGGCCGGCGCACGCTGATGCTGAGCGGCGCCCTCGGGCTGGCCGTGATCTATCTGTTTACCGGATGGGCGTACCATGCCGGGCTCAAGGGCATCGTGCCGGTGGCACTGGTGGTGGCGGCGATTGCCTGTTACTGTTACTCGCTGGCACCGGTGACCTGGGTGATTCTTTCGGAAATTTTTCCCAACCGCATCCGCGGTGCGGCCATGTCCGTGTCGGTGGTGGCCTTGTGGCTAGGCAATTTCCTGTTGTCCCAGACGTTTCCCAAGATGCGTCAGGGGCTGGGACTGGCCAATTGTTTTTGGGTGTACGCCATCATCTGTCTTGGCGGTTTTTTGTTCATCTGGAAATTCCTGCCGGAAACCAAAGGTAAAACCCTGGAGCAAATCGAACGCGAGTTGGTCGATTGAGGATGTGCGATAAACCGGGCTTGTCAGACCGGAGATGGCGGACGAACATCGCTTGCGATGAAATTGCTGTCATGGAATGTGAATGGCCTGCGGGCGGTGTTAGGCAAGGGGTTTGGTGAGTTCGTGACCACCGAGCAGCCGGACATTTTGTGTTTGCAGGAGACCAAGGCGCGGCCGGAGCAGGTGCCTCTGCCCTTGGAATTGGGAGGATACCATGCCTTTTGGAATTCTGCCACCAAGCCGGGATACTCGGGGGTGGCAGTGTTCAGCAGGCAGCAGCCGTTGGCTGTGACGTCGGGCATGGGCATCGACGAGCACGATGCCGAGGGACGAGTGCTGACCCTGGAGTATCCGGAGTTTTTTTTGGTGAATGTCTATACGCCGAACGCGCAGGACGGCTTGCGGCGCCTGCCCTATCGGCTCGCTTGGGATCAGGCGTTCCGCCAGCACCTGTGCATCCTGGCCATGCGAAAACCGCTGGTATTTTGCGGCGACCTCAACGTCGCCCACCAGGAAATCGATATTGCCAGACCTCGTGAAAACCGCTTCAGCCCTGGATTTTCCGATGAGGAACGCAGCAGTTTCTCAAACTTGTTAGGCTGCGGATTTGTCGATACATTCCGGCATTTTTATCCAGATTTGGTGGGAGCGTACTCATGGTGGTCGTATCGGGCCGGATCCCGGCCGCGCAACATTGGTTGGCGCATCGATTACTTTGGCGTCTCCACTCCGTTCATCCAGCGGGTGGTTTCTGCGGCGATCCTGCCACAAATTCACGGCTCGGATCATTGCCCGGTGGAAATTGTCCTGAGTTAGTTAGGCGGTTATTTGTCTCAGTGCCCAAGCCGCGTGTTCGGCGATGAGGGGCTCTGGATCCAAAGCGGCAAGTCGCAAGGCGGGCACATCGTCTGGGCTTCCGGAGTTACCGAGGGCCACGCAGACGTTGCGAAGAAACCGCAGACGCTTGAGCCGCGCAATGGGCGAACGGGCAAAAAGCCGACGAAAGCCGTCCTCGTCCAACGTGAGAAAATCACGCAACTGGTGACCAAAAATCTCGGTGCGTGCCTGAAATGTCAGATCGGCGGATGCCTGTGCAAAGCGATTCCACGGGCATGCCTCCAAGCACTCGTCGCAGCCGTAGATCCGATCCCCCATCGTGCGGCGAAATTCCTCTGGAATAGGTCCCTTGTGCTCGATGCTCAGATAGGCCAGGCAGCGGCGCGCGTCAAGACGGTGGGGAGCTGTGATGGCTTGGGTCGGACAAGCCGTGATGCAACGGGTGCAGTTGCCGCAGTGATCGGCGAGGGGCGGGTCCGGCGGCAGCTCAAGGGTGGTTAGCACTTCCGCCAGCAAAAACCACGTGCCCAGCCGACGGTGGATCTGCAGGGTGGATTTGCCATTCCAGCCGAGGCCGGCAGCGCTCGCAAAATCGCGCTCTAGCACCGGCCCGGTGTCCACGTAACACCGTTGCACCCCGCCTAACGCCCGAAGCGCGCCATCCAGAGCCGCCAGGTTTTTTTCAATCACCTCGTGATAGTCGTCGTTCCATGCATAGCGGGCGATGCGGTAGCCGCCGTCGCTGCTTGCTGGAAATGGGCTACTACCCGGATAGTAATTTAAGGCGAGGCAGATGACCGAGCGGCAGCCTGGCAGGACTTCTCGCGGATCGCTGCGGCGGAGAGGGTCGCGGGCCAGCCACGTCATATCGCCGTGGCAGCCGTCGGCCAGCCACTGATGGAAGGAATCGGCGTGCCCGGCGCGGGTGGCTTGGGCGATGCGGCAATCATCGAAGCCGAGGGAATGGGCGAGGGATTTCAGGGTTTGCAACACGATGTTTGATCATGACCGGTGAAAAAATAGCGGGCACTCTCGAGGATGCCGCTGGCGATTTCGCGGCTGCTCAAGCCGGCGGTATCGACGGTGAGGTGGGCGCATTGCCGGTACCATGGCTCGCGTTGGGCGAGCAACTCAGTGATGCGGGTGGCCTGATTTTCGCCGTGGAGCAGCGGTCGCTCCTGGCTGTGGCGGGTGCGGCTGAGAATCACTTGCGGTGGCGCGCACAACCACACGACGTAGCCGAGATGCTGCAAGAGTTGGCGGTTTTCCGGCCGGATGACCACACCGCCGCCGGTGGCGATGATTTGCGGCGGGTGATCCTCGCTCGCCAGTTCTGCCAGCAAGCTGCTTTCCATATCGCGGAACGCCGCTTCGCCATCCTCCTCAAAGGTTCGCGTGATCGGTTTCCCAGCACGCTGCTCGATGATGGCATCCATATCAGTGAGCGGATAGCCCAGCAAGCGCTGCAGTTCCCGGCTGATGGTGGATTTGCCACAGCCCATGAAACCGATAAGGACGATGTTGTTGAGGACGCTCTTGGCTTGCTGCATGACCGATCATAACCCGCTCCCAGCGATTCGCGAAACCGGAAAATGCGGATCTCACGAAACCACCTCGCTTTTGGCACCCTGGTGACCCGTGTGACCCTTCCCAACAGCGTCACCAGTATTCGGAAGAGGTGTGTTCTACAATTTGCACTGAGCTGGCTCCCGGAACCCGTGCTCGTGAGGGGGCAATACACCGTGCGGATAGGCGTTGGCATCCGAGTTTGAAAAGTCCCGATTGCAAAGTTAAAGCCGAAGTGTATCCTCAGCCCACTGCCATGAAAATCAACCTATTGCCAGTCTCTCATTTCCAAGATTCCTTGGAGACGACCCCTCAGTCGCCTGTCTGCTGCCCCAACCCCTGGCACCGCGCCTCCAGCGCCTGCCGGGCCGTTCTGTTGCTCGCCTTTGTTAGCATCAGCTGGCAACCAGCCATCTGTGCCGCCCAACAGGCCACCGACGATACACAAGACGCCCAGGTGCTCACCCGTGGACCGGTGCATGAGGCCTTCGCCGGGGTGGTCACCTTCAATCCCGAAGCCGGCATCATCGTGTCCAAGGCGGCTCCCGAGCCCATCGAGGAAATTCCCCCGGCGGAACGACCGGAGGGCACGAACGTGACATGGATTCCCGGCTACTGGGCGTGGGACGACGAACGCAGTGACTTTCTATGGATCAGCGGCATCTGGCGCTCCCTGCCGCCAGGCCGACAATGGATGGCCGGCTACTGGGCCCAAACCGATGATGGTTACCAGTGGACGTCGGGGTATTGGGCTGACGCTTCGGCGCAAGAAACGACGTATTTAGCGGCACCACCGGCGACGGTGGAGAGCGGACCGAACATCGCCGCGCCATCAGCGGACTATGGTTGGACGCCGGGTTGCTGGATTTGGCGCGAGCAGCACTACGCATGGCGGCCCGGGTATTGGGCGCAAGGCCGAGCGGATTGGACGTGGATGCCGGCGCATTATGTGTGGACGCGCCGCGGCTACGTCTTCGTCGATGGATTTTGGGATTACTCTCTGGCACGGCGCGGCGTCGTGTTTGCGCCGGTGCATTTCGGTGCCGGAGTCAGTGTGCGGCCGGGTTACTCATACTCGCCCTCAATCGCCATCGATTTGGCGTTGTTCTCTGAGCAACTTTTCCTGCGGCCGACCTATCATCATTATTACTTCGGCGACTACTATGCGCCTAGTTACCATCAGGGCGGATTCGTCTCTGCCCATTCCTATCAAAGCAACCGCTCCGGTTATGATCCGATCTTCGCTCATCAGCGCTGGGAACACCGCCAAGATAACGGCTGGGAAAAGAGTGTGACGGAAACCTATCAGTATCGTCGCGATCATGAGGACGCCCGGCCGCCGCGCACTTGGGCAGCTCTCCAGACTCTTCAAGCCAAGCCGCTTGAGGGCAAACAGAACCGCACAGTGATGGCTGCGCCGATTGATCAGTTGGCCAAGCGCAAGGATGCCGGGATGCACTTTCAGGCGGTGCCTCAGGAAGATCGCCAAAAGCTGGCCCTGCGCAGCCATGAAGTGCAAAAGTCCCGCGACCAGCGCCGCACACAGGAAGCCAATGGCAGCGTCCCCGTCATCGGTAAACCCGGCGCAGCGGTGGCCCCCACAACCGTGAAACTCGGTCAATCCCCGATCATTGGCAAACCAGCCGCCCAGTTTAAAAAGGGCGAGATGCCACCTGAGGTCCCGCGCACTCCCAAAACAGATTCGAAAATCTTGCCAACAGCCGTGATACCCGGCGATCCGGGAGCGCCCCCGGTGAAAGTCAAACCCGGCGTAACACCCGGCGATCCGGGAGCGCCTCCGGTGAAAGTCAAACCCGGCGTGACACCCGGCGATCCGGGAGCGCCCCCGGTGAAAGTCACACCCGGCGTGATACCCGGCGATCCGGGAGCGCCCCCGGTGAAAGTCAAACCCGGCGTGATACCCGGCGATCCGGGTGCGCCTCCGGTGAAAGTCAAACCCGGCGTGATACCCGGCGATCCAGGTGCGCCTCCGGTGAAAGTCAAACCGGGCGTGACGCCGCGTGAACCGGGATTGCCCCCAGTGAAAGTCAAACCCGAATCGGCGCCGCGTGTGGCTCCTCCTGCTGCCAAGCCCGAAGCGGCACCGAGAGTGGCCCCTCCTGCGGCCAGGCCCGAAGCGGCACCGAGAGTGGCCCCTCCTGCGGCCAGGCCCGAAGCGGCACCGAGAGTGGCTCCTCCTGCTGCCAGGCCCGAAGCGGCACCGAGAGTGGCCCCTCCTGCGGCCCCTCCTGCGGCTCCAGGGCCGCAGCCAGGGAAGAAAGACCCCAGCAAGGATCCCAACAAAGACCGCGGCAGATAGGTATAAGGTCTCCGCGCCCCTGTGAAGTGAGGACGACACCGTTTTGGCGAAAATTCAGAACATCTGGGGAAGTTTTGCCTCAGACCCAGACACAAAGGATTTCGCCTGACGACAGTATATGCAGCTTTTCAGGGGATCTCGTCCGGCGCGGGGTAATTTGTCCCGATGGATTTTTCTGATGGGCCCGCAACATGTGTCGTCCCGGGTCCGTAGCAACTACTGATGAACCGTAACATCCTCTTAGCCCTGCTTGCCGCGCTGGTCGTGGTCCCGATTGCCGCCGTCGCTGATGACAAGGAAAAGTCCGTGGCCAAACCCGAGGCCCCGCTCGCATGGGAGTCGCTCTTCGACGGCAAAACACTCAAGGGCTGGAAAGTTGCCGACTTCCATGCCAAAGGTCTTGCCGCCGTCAGCAACGGCGAAATGCGCATCGGGCCGGGAGAACCCGCCGCCGGCATCGTCTGGGACGGCGAACCTCCCGCCCGGATGAACTACGAGATTGAGTTAGAGGCGATGCGCACCGAGGGCCACGATTTTTTCTGCGGCCTCACGTTCCCGGTGAATAAGGATTGCTGCACGCTGATTTGCGGCGGTTGGGGCGGCACCCTTGTCGGGCTGTCCAGCATTGACGACTTGGATGCCTCCGAAAATCAGACCGCCAAGATCAAGGAGTTCAAGGAAAAGACATGGTACAAGATTCGTCTTCGGGTAACCAAAACCCATATCACCACATGGATCGATAACGAACCGGTGATTGAGCAAGAACTCGAAGGCCGCAAAATTTCTATCCGCGTGGAAGTCGAACCTTGCGTCCCCTTCGGCCTCTCCACGTGGTACACCGGATCCGCCATCCGCAACTTCCGTATCCGAAAACTCGATTGAACACCGCTGATCAGGTTAGAATCGCTTTCACCACTTGACCGTGGATGTCGGTCAGTCGGAAATCGCGGCCCTGGGTGCGGTAAGTGAGACGCTCATGGTCGAAGCCAAGGCAGTGCAGCAGGGTGGCTTGGAGGTCGTGGACGTGGACGGGGTCGCGGACGACGTTGTAGCCGAGTTCGTCGGTGGCACCGTGGACCAATCCGGGCTGGATGCCGCCGCCGGCCATCCACATGCTGTAGGCCTTCGGGTGGTGGTCGCGACCACGAGCCCGGCCGAGTGCGGCGTTGCTTTCGACCATTGGGGTGCGGCCGAATTCGCCGCCCCAGACGACGAGGGTTTCGTCGAGGAGGCCGAGGCGTTTTAGGTCGGTGACGAGTGCGGCGCTGGCCTGATCGGTGGCTTGGCACATTCCGCGGTGGTTGCCGACGACGTCGCTGTGGGCGTCCCATCCTTCATGGAAGATATTCACGAAGCGCACGCCGCGTTGGATCATGCGCCGGGCTAACAGGCAGGCACGGGCGAACGAGGGCACTGCCGGATCGCAGCCGTAGAGGGCGAGGGTTTCCTTGGATTCGCTCTTCAAGTCCATGAGCTCCGGGGCCGACGTCTGCATCCGGAAGGCCATCTCATAATTTGCCAGACGAGTGGCGATTTCCGGGTCGCCGGTGGCTTCGAGTCGCTGGTGGTTGAGGTCGCCGACGAGCTCAAGGGTGTCGCGCTGGAGCTCGGCATCGATCCCGGCGGGATTGGAAACATTGAGGATGGCGTCGCCTTGGTTGCGGAATCGCACGCCGGTGTACACGGTCGGGAGAAAACCGCTGGACCACAACGCCTGGCCGCCGCTGATGCCACTGCCGGTGCTCAGGACGACAAAGGCGGGTAGCTCGCTGGTGATGCAACCGAGGCCGTAGGTGGCCCAGGATCCGATGCTGGGGCGGCCCGGCACCGCAAACCCGGTCTGCAAAAACGTCTGGGCCGGGGCGTGGTTGAATTGATCCGTGTGGCACGAGCGGATCAGGCAAATGTCATCAACAATTTTTGATAGAAACGGCAGGGCGTCGGAGATTTCCATGCCGGATTGGCCATGGCGGGCAAACTTGAATTGCGGGCCCATGACCGCGGCATCGGCGCGGATGAAGGCCAGGCGCTGGCCTGCGGTGACGGAAGCCGGCAGGGGTTTGCCGTCCATTTTGGTCAGGTCCGGCTTGAAGTCGAAGAGGTCGAGATGGCTGGGGGCACCGGCCATGAAGAGGTGGATGACGGCCTTGGCCTTGCCTGGAAATTGCGGGGGATGCGGGGCCAGTGGATTGACAGCGGCGGCGAGGGATTGGGCGGTGAGCCTGTCGCCGAGTAGTCCGGCCAGGGCGATTTTGCCGACGCCCACGCCGCAATTGCGGAGGAAGTGGCGGCGTGTGAGGTCGAGGCAATGATGTTGGAATGGGTTCATGGCGGGAGGCTCAGCTTTGGGTGACAAACTCATCCATATTCATCAGGGCACGGGCGACAGTGGTCCAGACGGCTCGCGGAATGAGCGAATCGGCAGGCTCCGCGCCGGCGACTTGCCCGGCGGTGGCGGGAGAGGCGGTGAACCGGTCCAGCTGTTTTTGATAGAACCTGGTGACGGCGGTGAGTTCGGCAGGATTGGGTGGGCGGGAGAAGCAGCGGAGAAAGGCGTCGGTGACGTGTTGTTCGGTGGAGCCTGGGGATTCGGCGAGGCGTTTGCCCATGGCTTGGGCGGCTTCGGTGATGGTGACGTCATTGAGCAGGGTGAGGGCCTGCAGCGGGGTATTGGATGAATCACGGCGCACGATGCAGGCCTCGCCGGACGGGCCGTCGAAGGTGCCGGCAAAGGCGAAGGGGGCGCTGCGTTTGGCGAAGGTATAGATGCTGCGGCGGTAGCGGTCCTCGCCGCTGCTGGCATTCCAAGCGAGTGCGCCGTAGGCTCCCTCGGTGGTCACGCTGGCGGGTTGAGGCGGATAAACACTGGGACCGAGGATTTTGTCAGAAAGGATGCCGGCGCAGCGCAAGGCGGAGTCTCGGATGGCCTCGGCATCGAGTCGCTGCCGGGGTCCGCGCCACAACCATTGGTTTTCCGGATCCTTGGCCTCGCCAACGGCGGTGGATTTGCTCGATTGCTTGTAGGTTTGGCTGGTGACGATGAGCCGATGCAATTTCTTGCAGGACCAGCCGTCGCCCATGAAGCGGAGGGCAAGCCAGTCGAGGAGCTCCGGGTGAGAGGGCGGCGTGCCTTGGACGCCGAAATCGTCCTGGCTCTTGACGATGCCGCGCCCGAAGAAGGCGGCCCACGTGCGATTGACCACGACGCGGGCGGTGAGGGGGTTGTCGCGGCTGACGAGCCAGCGGGCGAAGCCAAGGCGGTTTTTGGGTGAGTTGGCGGGCAGCGGGTTGAGGATCGAGAGCACGGCGGGCTCTACGAGGTCGGTGGGTTGGGTCCACTCGCCTCGGTTGTGGATGAACGTGCGGCGCGGGTTTTCTGCGGGGCGTTCTTGCAGGACCAATGACGTTAGATGGGACGATGGGCGGCGGAGATCTTCAATTTCGTGCCGGTGCGCCGCCATCTCAGGGGCACTGAACAGGAATTCGTTTTGTAGCAACTGACGCTCCGCCTCGCTCAGCTCCGGTTTGTGCAATAGTTGTTGAACCTCGGCCGGTAGTTGACTGGCCATCACCTCGCCGGTCTGGGTGGTGAAGGAAATGCGGAATTTTCCGAGTGAACAGGCGTAGTGCCGACCAAACATCAGGGTGAGCTGGAGGGCGGGAGCTGTCAGTGGCTGCTCCAACTGGAAGACCGCTTCGTGGGCACGGCCCTGGCCTTCCGCGCAACTCCACCCGGTTTCCGGATCCCCGTCGATAGCGAGTTGCGCCTCCGCGTGCGGCCCAAAGTTGTTCTTGGCGTAGCTCGCCGTGGCCTTCGTGAACTTGACCGGATGATCATTGGCACTGAGCTTGATTTCGCCTAACAGAAAATCCCCTTTGGGGCCTTCGTAGTAGGCCATGCCTGGGCCTCGGGCGGGTAAACGGGGGTCGGGCAGGGCTTCGAGGCGGATGGCGGTGATGGCTGCCGGGGGCTTATCGAAAAGCAGTTGATAGGTATCGGCCTTGGTGATGTCCCCGGAAACAAAGACCGTGGCGTCGGGCTGGACGGTGAGCAGGGGCAGGTTCGAGGTGGCCTTGTCCGGGGCCATCGGCTGCCAGACGGCGGTGAGCGAGCGTTGTTTGGCGATCCAGTCATCCACGGCCTTTGTCAGTGCCTGCTTGCGGCGGGTTTCAAGGCTGGCGGGATCTGCGCCTGGTTCATCAGGTACCGGCCACTGGAGCGGCAGGGCGGCGAACAAGGTTTCAGCTTTGGCGGCTCGCGTGGCGTCATCGCGGGCTTGATCCGGGCTGGGTAGCTCCAAGTCCGGCTCATCCGCATTGTCGAGAAATGCCATCAGCGAATAATATTCCCGCTGTGGGATCGGATCATACTTGTGGGTGTGGCACTGGCAGCATTGCAGCGTCAGCCCGAGCCAAGTGGCTCCGGTGGTGGCCACCCGGTCGGTCATGGCGCGGAACCGGTATTCGAGTGGGTCGATGCCGCCCTCCTCGTTGAGCATGGTATTGCGATGAAAGCCGGTGGCCGTGCGTTGGGCCGGGGTGGCGTCGGGCAGCAAATCCCCGGCGATTTGTTCGATGCTGAATTGATCAAAAGGCATGTCGTCGTTGATTGCCTTGATGACCCAGTCGCGGTACGGCCAAATGCTGCGGGGGCGGTCTTTCTCGTAGCCGTTGGTGTCGGCATAACGGGCCAAATCGAGCCATTTTCGGCCCCAGCGTTCGCCGTAGCGAGGGGAGGCGAGCAGGCGATCGACCGCCTGATCGTAGGCGTTGGGGCTTGGGTCGGCGAGATAGGCGGCGAGCTCGTCCGGGGTGGGGGGCAGGCCGATAAGGTCGAGGCTGACGCGGCGGAAAAGGGCGGCCCGGTCAGCTTCGGGCGAGGGAGACAAACTCACTTTGGCGAGGCTCGTCCGGACAAAGGCGTCGATGGGGTGGGGGATTTGAGGGTCGGGTACGGGAGGAGGCAGCGGGGGCTGGAAGGCCCAGTGCTTTTCGTATTTGGCACCGCCAGCGATCCACTTTTCGAGCAACGCCAGCTGGGCCGGGCTGAGGGATTTTTTCATGGAGGGGGGCGGCATTTGCTCGTCCGGATCGGTGGTATGGAGGCGTTTGATCATTTCGCTGGCGGCGGCATTGCCAGGAATGATGGCGGGTTTGCCGGATTTTCCGCCTTGGAGCGC
>CAIQXC010000432.1 GCA_903875675.1 Akkermansiaceae bacterium | reverse complement strand
GGAAATCCAAACCTGGAAAAATGTGCCAAATAAATTTCCTCCGAGATCAGGAACTGTGAAGATTCTGATGATATCAAGCTTCCGGGGCTGCCTCGAGTTTGAGTTCCAGCACCACTTCATCACGAATCAAGTCGTCGGCCTTGCCTGCATAGATGATACCGAAATCCTTGCGGTTGATGTTGAACTTCGCGTGAACCTTTGCCTTGCCGTCAGCTAGGCTCGCAGTGGCCGGAAACGTGATGTTTTTGGTGGTCCCGTTAAGTGTTAGATTGCCAGACACCTCGAACTGCTCGGCAGCGGCGGAATTCAATTTGGTTAGCTCGAAGATGGCTTGGGGATTTTTCGCCACATTGAAGAAGTCCTCGCTCTTGAGGTGGCCCGTGAGCTTCTCGGTATCGGTCCACAGTGAATTCATGTCGATGACGATCCGCTGGCCGCTGCCAACCAAGGCATGATCTGCCACGGTGAAGGAGCCGGTGAAGCTCTTGAAGCCGCCACTGTGACTGCCGGTCACCTTGGACCCGACAAACAGGATCTCGGAGTTGGATGAGAGGACGTATTTCACACCTTGTGCGGATGTCGAGGCGGTGACTTCGACCGCGTCTTTCACGGTCGCCTTGGTGGTTTTTTCAGCGGGATTTTCACAGGCAGCGAACATAAGAGATGCGGCCGGGAGTAGGATCAGTGATTTAATATTCATGGTTCTGTTAGCTTGGTTATTCAGGTTGATGTTGTTATCGGTTCATTCAGAGGAGATCAAATAGAAGGGCTTCGAGGCCGTCAGCACCGGCCTGGATTTCGACCAGTGCTGGTTCTTCGAGCGATGCCGCGTCACCGGGGTGGAGTACCTCGCCCGCCAGAGTGGCCGACCCCCGCATGACGTGTAGCCACACGCCGCGCCCGGCAGCCAGTTGGTGCTGCACGGTCACCCCAGTTTCGCAACGGATCAGATAGACCTCGGCGTTTTGAGCGATACGGGCCGAGTTATCGCGCCCATCAGGGGAGATGACCAATGTTTTCGGGGAGGTGACTGCCGCTGCCGATGGCGTCCACTCGGTATAGGCCGGTTCGAGTCCGCGTGACGAGGGAGTGATCCAGATTTGCAGGAAGCGGGCCTCATCGGTGGAACTGGGATTGAATTCGGAATGACTGACGCCGCTGCCGGCGCGCATCAATTGGATTTCGCCGGGTTTGAGTTCTCGGCGGTTGCCCAGCGAATCTTGATGAGCGAGACGCCCAGCAAGCACATAGGAAAATATTTCCATGTCCCGGTGAGGATGGGTCGGAAAACCACCTCTAGGGGCCACCCGGTCATCGTTGATCACCCGCAGGGAGCGAAATCCCATGTGCGCAGGATCATAATAATCCGCAAAGGAAAATGTGTGGCGGCTATCCAACCAGCTGTGGTTGGCATGTCCGCGCTCGTCGGCGCGGCGGATCTTCCATGTCGTAGGATTGAATGTCGGCGGGGTCATCACGCCCCGACTCTATCCCGGCTCACCCATACCGGCCAATGCCTGGATCACATGCATACCATGTCCGCAACGCATGACCCGGCAGTATCCAGCGACATTACACTGGTCCGATCGGACCCGTGTAATGTCGCGTCTGAGACCCGGCTCCTATCAGCCATCCCGGCGGAATGAACAATTCATCAGCGAAGACAGCTTGCTTGACGACGTGGCTGTATGGAGGTCAAATCCTGAGTTCTGGCCTTGTCTTCTCCCTCCCCAGATCAGCAAATCTGACATTCCGACTGGTGCTTTGCGCGGCTTGCCATCATGCTCGCCGCATGGAATTGAAACATCTCAAGCACTTCGTGGCTGTCGCGGATGACGGCGGCATCAGTGTCGCCGCCCGCCGACTCCGGCTCTCACAGCCCGCCCTAAGTCGGCAAATCAAGGCCTTGGAGGAGGATCTCGGCGTCACTCTGCTGGACCGCGGAGCCCGCTCGTTCACCTTAACCCCTGCCGCCGAAGCCCTGGTGGCCGATGCTAGGAAACTACTGGAATATTGTGATGGAATGACCCAGCGCGTGCGGGCCGCAGCCAGCGGGTTACCGCTTCGGATTGGCTACTCGCCCTCGCTCGCTGCGGATTTTCTGCCCTTGGCCATTGAGAGTTTCAACCAACTACACCCCGGCGCTCGCATCAGTCTTCACGAAGTCTCAACTCTGGAAATGCAACGCTCATTGCTCATCGGCAAGCTTGATCTGATCGTGACCGTGCCCTGCTCATCTGGCGATGCCATCCACTGGACAACGCTCAAGGCGTGTGGCTGGCGTCTGGCAGTTAGTCCACGCCACCGGCTGGCCACCGCGCCAACGATCACCCCAGCCGATCTTGATAACGAAAAGCTGCTGTTGTACGATCATGAACAGTATCCGGATTATTGGGCACAGGTGACGAGATATTTCAAAGAGCACAAGATCCAGGCAAAAGTAGCAGGAGAATTCGATGGCATCGAAAGTCTAACCGCAGCGGTCGAGGCGAACCTGGGCTGCGCGATCATCGCCGAGACATCCCGCGTGGTACGCGATGAGGACAAGCGCGTCATGTCCCGCCCCATGACCCCCGAGCTCCAACCCATCACCATTTCCGCCGGAGTGATTGCCCGCTACGCACCGCCGCCCCACGTTCTCGCGTTCATTGAGGAAATGAAACTCCAAGGACAAAACGCAGTGTTCTGACCTCAAGATAGCCACTGGGTCGAGCAAGTTCAATCCCCGGAAGTTTCATCAAGCAAATGAGCCGAGCAAGAATATCGATTGCATTGTAGTGGCGTGTCTATGACCGCCGATGGCCCTGAACCGCCAATGAATCCGCCGACTTAACAAGGGCCATTTCATTCACAGCGGTGGTCACAGACACGCCGCTACATGGTATCTCAGATGCCAAATTCTGGTTCTAATAGTCTTTTTCACCCGGTTCGTGAACTTCCTTGAGGACCTTGGCAATGATGTCATCGACGTCAACGCCTTCGGAATCCGCGGCGAAGTTAGTGAACATCCGGTGGCGCAACACCGGCAGGGCGGCCAAGCGCACGTCGTTGCAATTGACCACCAAGCTGCCGCGCATGATCGCGCCAGCCTTTGCGGCTAACAGCAAGTACTGGGTTGCCCGCGGCCCGGCACCGCAGTGAACCCACTTTCTAACAGCCTCTGGGGCGCGGGGGTCGGCGGGGCGGGTGGCACGCGCCAGGCGGGTGGCATATTTGACGACATGAGTGGATACCGGAAGGCGTCTGACGAGGCGTTGGAGCAGGAGGATTTCCGCGCCACTCATGCGTTTATGCAACTCGACGGAGCGGTCGGAGGTGGTGCTTGTGGCAATCTCCTCTTCCTCCGCTTCACTCGGGTAATTGACCCGCAGGCTGAACATGAAGCGGTCGAGTTGTGCCTCAGGCAAGGGATAGGTGCCCTCCTGCTCTAGCGGGTTTTGGGTGGCGAGCACGAAAAACGGTGGGGCTAGCGGATAGGTTTCGCCGGCGGCTGTGACGTGGCATTCCTGCATTGCCTCCAACAAAGCGGCTTGGGTTTTGGGCGGGGTGCGGTTGATCTCGTCGGCGAGTAGAATGTTAGTGAAGACTGGGCCGCGGATGAAGCGGTAGTTTTTGCGGCCGCTGGCCTCATCGACTTCCAACACATCGGTGCCGGTGATGTCGGTGGGCATCAGGTCCGGGGTAAACTGGATGCGTCGGAAGCGCAGGTCGAGCACCTCGGCGAGGGTTCGGATCATCAGGGTTTTGGCTAGGCCCGGCAGGCCTATCATGAGGACATGTCCCCGCGACATGAGGGCCAGCATCAAGCTGTGCAGAATCTCCTTCTGGCCGACAATGGCTTTGCCGATCTCCGCCACCACACTTTCCAACTTGGGCACCAGCACTTGCAGTTGCGCGGCGGTTTCCCCGGCAAACTCGTCGTGGCCCGCGCTCGATCCTGACGATTTAGCAGGAGGATAGGCATCCTGCCTGTCATGGACGACGGGCTTCCAGCCTGTCGTCTCATGTGCAGGCAGGCGGGACGCGCTGTCTTCCATCACTGGTGGGTTGCCTGCTCTCCGATCTGGGATCGCGGATTCTCTGGCGTCCGACAGGCCGCCTGCATCACTCTCCAGAATCACGGTCGAACTGCCGGATTTGGGCGAGGCGGAAACCGGTGCACTTTGAGTCGGGACGATGCCACCGGAGTCGTCACCGGTGTCCTCCTCAAAGACTAACATTTCACTGGCAATTTTAATTTTGTCGCCGAGGTGCAGCAAGCGCGGCCACTCGATGCGTTCGCCATTGACGTAGGTTCCGTTCAAACTGCCGAGGTCGCGCACGGCCCAGGAGCCGTCATCTTCACTAAATTCGGCATGATGGCGCGAGGCTGCGGTTTCCGGCGAGAGGACGACTCGATTGTCGTCGGAACGACCGATGGTGACGGGCGGGGATATCAGAGGGATGCGTATATCCTTGTATTTGCCGGCGATGATTCTCAAACATTTCGGAGTGTTCATGATTGTGTTAGGTCGAGGATTCCGAGGTCGCGCGGAGTGGAGGCGATGCGCAGGCCGCCGAGGGTTGGAAGGTGGCGATGACTGAAAAACGGGATATCAGGTTGGCGGGGTGTTTCTTCCCGATAGAGATGGCGGGTTCGCCGCATCTGCCACTCGTCGTTGGCCTCATGCAACTCGATAAGTTCCAAGCGGCGCAACCCGGCGTTGAGGTCCTCGCCGGAGCCCCTCAAAATCTGACGGTCGCGCAAACGCTCGACAAACACCAGCGCCACGCCGTCGGCGACGCCGCAGCGGTGGAGAATGCGACGGTTGAAAAAGGAATCCGCCTTGGCGACGCCATCGTCGAGGTGTTTGGCGCGTTCTGGCGAGAGCGTTGGCTCGGCACCGAGGGCGAGTCCTTCGAGCACACGGTGGTCTTTTGTGACGAGCACCAGATCGAAGCGGCCCACCGGCAAATTGACAAAACGGAAGCCAGTTCCGTCGGGGTCCAGCGCAGCCAGATAGACGCGGGATCGGTCGCGCTCAACAGCGAGGGCGTGGGTCAGAGTTGCGCCTTTCACCTTGGCGGAGATGGTGCCGGCATCGGTGGTTAGGGGTTGGGTATAGATGCGGCCTGGGCCGTCGGCGCGGGCGGGGTGGGGGATGCATGTTAGAAGACAAGCTAGCAAGATCGGGCAAGTTTTTGATAGACCTCGCTTTGTCACTGCATGGGTGGAAGAGAGTTCGGCAGGATGCCAAACTCTGTCGGCGGGACGACGGCGCTCCCCAATAAACGGCCATTTGCTCAAGGTTTTGCTGTCCATAGTTTGGCCGCTTCGGCGCGTTCGTGTTTCGGATAATCCTTGACCAGTGCATTCCAGATGTTGCGTGCTTCGTCTTTTCGGCCCAACTCAAAAAGCGCTCTGGCTTGCCAAAAGCGCACGTCGATTTCCTCAGGCGACCCAGGCCGCACCTTGAGGCTGGTTTGCAGATCCAGCAAGGCACGCTGCCACTCGCCGGCCAGAAACATCACACGGGCACGCCACATCAATTGGTCGCTTTCAAGTTTGGCTGCGGGTCGTTGGAGTTCCCACTCGTCGAGTTTGACGCGGGCCTCGTCGAGATGATTGCCATTGACCAAATCCTCGATGGCCAAGGAATGAGCGCGATCAATCACCGGAGCCTTGCCTGCGGCGGACTCACGCTCGGGCACAGCCTCGGCAAAACAACGCGCAGCCTCCTCAATGCGGCCGTTGAGAAGATGATAGTCTCCCAACCGGATCACCGCCATCGCCGCGAGCGACTTGTCGCCACTCTTGCGCAATCGCTCGACCAAACCGAGCAGCGCCGCATCCTTGAGCCCAAACACCAGCAAGTCCAACTCTAGCAAATGCCCCGTTCTGCCGATGGCATCGGCCGCCGGCTTGGATAGATTTGCGAGTCTTGCGAGGGCGGCCTTGGGGTCCTTCTTGGCGGTTTCCCGGATGACTGTGGTTATGGCAGTGACCCATGGCTCACCCGCTGGTTTGGCCACCGCCAGCCATGCCTCCGCCCAGCACGCTGCCGTCGCTGCCGGTTGGAACGCGGTTGCTAACACGAAACCGGCGCGGCGCGCCGTTTCGGGCAACGTGCCGGGATCTTCCTTGGCTAACAAACCTATAACTTCCGCGAGTTGTTGCTCATTATTGATCGATGAAGCCTCCATGTTGTGAGGGATCACCAGCACACTGTGGCCCTCAATGACTCGCTGGCCGTTGCGCAATCGCAACGTCACTTTCAGCGGGTCGAGGCTCATCCACAGGCGGCAGACTTCGGGCCCTTGATCCAGTCGCCTTTGTCCGTCCTGCCAGACCCACTCAACTTCCCAGCCCTCGCCCGGCTTGGCGACGCTGCCCTTGACAATGACGTACCACTCGCCGCCATACCCGAGGTAGCGCTCAGCGGTGAGCATGCCTAACGGCACCGGCGCGCCGTCGTGGCCTTCGATGGGCCCGGCGCTCACCTTGCCCGGATGCACCCAGGCTTCAGGTGGCACGTTGCCTAGTTTGCCGGCTTGTTCCCAGCCAAGCACCATCGCTGCTGGCGGATCGGCGACCGCATGAAAATACTCGACTTTCGCCGTGCCCTTTGGAACACGCAACTTGGCGGTTGGCACTTTTTCCGGAGCGAGCGGAGGGGGGTTGTTGGATTGCCATTGGATGGCCGGGTGGCCGTCGATCATCACATAGGAAACGTCGTCTGATAGAGTGTAAAACTTGAGTTCCCCGCCATCGCCGGTTTGCAACAGGCCGGTGTAGCGGCTCAAGAAATGATGCGACTCGCCGAAGGGGTTGTCGCCGTGGAAGATGAGCGGAACGAAGGCCACCCCATCGACTTCGCGGGACTTGCTCCAAGCTGCCTGCCAGCCGCCGTAGGTAGCGACGTTGGCCCCCTCCGGCAGCCGCCGGGTCTCTAGCAACAAACTCCGCTGTGCCGTCCACGAACTCTGCCGCCGTTGGACGTTGCCGCCAAAGTAGAGGGTTGCCGGCGCAGCGGCTCCTGGCATGGTCTCGGCTAACAACAGCAACGAGCGGCCCGCGCCGCGCCACACCGCGTCCAGCGCGATTTCCTTGCGATCCGGTCCTAACAATACCACATCACGCATATCGGCCCGGCCCGCCTCAAAGTCTGGCAAACGAATTTCCCAGCCAGCGGCGGCCACGCCGGGCGGCGCGTTGGCATGCAGCACCACCCGGTAGGGCGCGCTCTCCACCGCCCATCCCGTGTCCTTGGTCTTGGGTGCGGCACGAACCGCCTGGAGGCTGCATAACAACAGTGGCAGCGAGCCTAGTGTCATCCATCTCATGGCGTGTCAAGGGAGCGGAAGTAATCATCGACCGGTTGTTGAAAGCCAGCGGGCACCGCGACGTCGGCACCACCGGGCAGGCGTTTTTCGCCGACAAAGCGGCTGGCTGGCCCGCCTAACACTTGCACATCACGGGTGGTGGCACCCTCGCCGAGTTTGCGCAGGCCTGCTACGATGCGCCGGTGCAGGGCCTCGTAATCGGCGAGACGGCCACTCTTGAGGGCGTCGCGCGATTCATCCATCAGTTTGGCGACCTCCGGCATGGCACCGCTGCGCAGATAGAACAAACGCGCCGTGGCATAACTCTTGGCCGTCTGCTGCGCCAACAGCGCCTGCTCAGCTGCTAGAGCGTTGTTGAGGATCCGGTCCGGCGAGTTTACCGCACGCAGCGGCGCCTCGCCGGTC
>CAIQXC010000431.1 GCA_903875675.1 Akkermansiaceae bacterium | reverse complement strand
GATTTGTGTGAGGTTGTGCGAGGAGAGTGAAATGCTAGATCGGCCGGAGTTCACCGATCCGGAGATTCGGCGCAGTTCTCTCGCCGGGGTGATTTTGCGGATGAAATCGTTGAATTTGCCGGACATCGAGGAGTTTCCGTTTCTCGATCCACCCAATCCGAAGTCGGTGGCAGAGGGCTACCGGACGCTGCGCGAAGTGGGGGCGCTGGACAAGGCTCGCGGGCTAACTGATTTTGGGCGTCAGATGGCGCGGCTGCCGGTTGACCCTCGGCTCGGGCGGATGCTGTTAGAGGCACGCAAGGAGAATTGTTTGGCGGAGGTGTTACCGATCGTGGCGATTCTGGAGTCTAACGACCCGAAGGAACGTCCTGCGGAGAAGCAGCGGGAGGCGGACACGGCGCACGAGCGGTGGAAAGACATCGATAGTGATTTCATGGGGATATTGCGGCTGTGGAAGGATGTGTCGAAATTCCGCGACAGCCGGGGCGGGTGGCAGCGCAACGCGTTGCGCAAGTTTGCCGGGCCGGCATTTCTCAATGCACGACGGGTGATGGAATGGGCGAACGTGCACGACGAACTTGCGGATTTGCTAGAAAGCGAGTGGCGAATCCATATAGGCAAGCTGGCCAAGGAGACCGGCTCATGGGCACCGTATGCGAACATTCACCGAGCGTTGCTGGCCGGTGTGCCTCGGCAGTTCGGGCTGTGGGACCGGGAGAACAAGACGTACCGCAGCGCGGCAGGCGGATTTTTCGCTATTTTTCCGGGGTCGGGGTTGTTCGGGGCGGGCAAGCGTTGGGAATGGGTGTTAGGGATGGAGCTGGTGGAGACCTCGCGATTGTGGGCCCGGCGAGTGGCGCGCATCGAGCCGGAATGGGTCGAGCAGGTGGCCCCGCACTTGTGTGTTAGCAAATTTGGTGAGGCGCACTGGGATGAGGCGCAGGGGGCGGTGTACGGGAAGCAGACGGTGCTGTGCGGTGGTTTGCCGGTGGTGACGGGGCGGCGTGTGCATTACGGGCGGGTGGATCCGAAGGCGGCGCACGGGATCTTTTTGCGTGAAGGAGTGATGGGAGGGGGCTTGCGGCGGCAGTGCCAGTTTTTGGAGCGGATGAAGGAGATGAAGGAAGACCTGGTGCTCATCGAACAAAAACTGCGGCGGCCGGGCGGCTTGTGGAGTGATGAGGCGGTCCTGCGGTTTTTCGAGGAGCGGGTTCCCGCCGATATCAACACCGCAGCGGCCTTTCATAAGTGGTTGGAAAAAAACGAGGCGGCCATCATGTTGGATGTGGCTGACGTGATGGACGAGGATCTGACGGATTTGGGGTTAGATCAGTTTCCGGACGAGTTGATGCACGAAGGCGAGGGATATGCGTTGTATTATCATGCGGCGGCTGGCGAGCGAGACGACGGGGTGACGTTGGGCGTGCATGTGGACCAATTGCCGAAGCTGCCGGACTGGTTGCCGGGCTGGGGAGTGGATGGCACATTGCGCGAACGGGCCGAGATATTATTGCGTTCGCTGCCGAAGGATTTGCGGCGCATTTGCCAGCCGATTGCGGCGGTGGCCGATGGCTTTGCGGAGTTGTGGAGATATGCGCCCAAAGATGTGTCGATCACCCGGGCACTCTGCGATTATGTGCGGGAACGCAACGGGGCACGGGTGGAACCGGGCGAGTTTGATTCTAGCAAACTGCCGCCGGAACTGGTGACCAAGGTGTGGGTTTGTGATGACGAGGGAGAGGAACTGGCCATGGGCGAGGAGGTGGCCGTCCTTAAATTGCATCTCTCAGACCGGATGCGCCTGCGCTTCGAGGCCGTTGCCAATGCCGACGTCGCACGACGCGGCATGAGCACCTGGGATGGTGAGGTGCTGCCGGAACGGGTCGAAACGCCCGGAGGCGCGGCCTATCCGGCATTAGTGGACGACGGTAAAACCGTCGGCGTGCGCGCCTTCACCTGTGCCGGGGAAGCGGGCGAAAGCCACCGCGGCGGTGGTGCCCGCCTATTGTGGCTGGCCCACCCGGAACAGGTTGCCTACCTGCGAAAAAAATTTCCGTTAGGTGTGATGGCCAGGATCGAGCTGCCGCGGCTCGGGCCGGGAGGGACCTCGCTTGACGAGTTGATATTGTTAGCTGCGGAAGGGGCGGCTGGCGGGGTTTTTCCTCGTTCGCCCGACGCATTCCGCGAGCTAACCGAGCGGGCGCGGGGCCGTTGGCACGAGGCTGCTGCGGTGGTCGGCAAGAGTCTGGACGGTGCCGTGGAAATTTTGCCGGAGGTGCGGGCGTGGATTCTGGCGCAGCGCAAGGACCGCAACCTCGGGCCGGTGGCGGAAGATCTCGAGGAGCAACTGGCGTGGTTGTTGCGCGGGCATTTCGCGTGGCGTGCCGGGTTTGAGCGGCTCCGCGATTATCCGCGGCGCTTGCAGGCGATTCGCTCTCGGCTGGGCCGGCTCTCGTCGTTACCGCTGATCAAGGATTTGGAGAAAATGGAGCGTTTGCGGCGGCTTTGGCTGCCGTGGTTCAGACGCTGGACTGCAGCCCCTGAAGACGTGCGCCTGTGGGAAGCGGGTTGGATGTTAGAGGAATACCGGGTCTCGCTTTTCGCACCTGACGTCCGCTGTGCCGGCAAGGTTTCCGAAAAGCGCATCGAGGAAGTCGTCGGCCGCTTGTGACCGCCGATGTTATTTTGTGCCCCGGCAAATCTCCCGGTTGAGCCAAAGCGGAGTGGCGGGCTCCGCCCCCTTCCCGCCGCACTCCAGGCAGTGGCAGCGCAAACACGGCGTATGTCCAAGCATCTGAGATATAAACTCAGCGAGGCTGCACCTCAGACCCAAGTTACTCAGGAGACTTGAAGATACCATAGCAAAAAACGCGGACAGATTGCTCGATGCTGCGCATCGTTTGTGGTTGCAAGCAGGCTCCGGTTCAGCATAAATACGGTGAATCTTCACCACCTCAATTTATGAAATATCCGATTGTCCCTACCCTTGGACTGGCCGTTTTTGCCAGTATCTCCTTAGTTAGCCAGGCAATGGCCGTGGTCAGTCTGAGTTGGACGAGCATTGGAAACGCCGGTAACCTTGCTGATTATAACGGCTACGGAACGGTAAACCACGCCTATAACATTGGCACCTATGAAGTGACAAACGCGCAATACGTTGATTTTCTGAACGCCAAAGGCACGTCTAACAGCGCTGGAATTTTCAATTCGACGATGGCGACCACGGGCAATTACGGCAGCAATATCACCCAAAGCGGCAGCAGTGGCAGCTACAGCTACAGCGTGAGTAGCACTTACGCAAATATGCCTATTGTTGGTGTGACGTGGTTTGATGCGGCACGCTTCAGCAACTGGCTGGGCAATGGCCAAGGCAGCGCCAGCATGGAGACGGGAGCCTACACGCTCAATGGGGCCACCAGCGGCATCATCACGTTGAATGCCGGGGCGGGGGTATATATTCCAAGCGAAGACGAGTGGTACAAGGCAGCGTATTACAACGGGGCGAGCGGAACGTACTCGCTCTATCCCAACGGGCAGGACACGATTTGCGCGGCGGATGCGAATTATTATCCAGCTGCCACTGGCCTGGTTGACGTTGGCTATGGGAAAGCGAGTAGTTACGGGACTTATGACCACGGCGGCAACGCCTGGGAGTGGAACGACGGAGTCGTCAACGGTACGTCGCGCGGGATGCGAGGGGGGTCCTGGGACGACGGCGGTTTTCTGGCCTCCTGGGGTCGCTACGGATTCGGTCCGTCGAGCGAGGTATCCGACGTGGGTTTTCGTGTTGCCAGCGTACCCGAGCCAACTTTCCTGACGCTGACGATGATCGCAAGTGGAGTGCTAATGGCGTGCCGGAAGCGCTGATGTCCCAGTGACTCTTTGCAAGCCCGGTCAGTCGGCGGCAGGTGAATGGAATGTTCCTGTTGAGAGTCAATTCGCCGCTGGATCAAATCCTTGGTTCACCACGCACATTCCAAGTTTCAGGAGTTCCGCCTTGGCCATGGCTACCTCGCCAGCACCTGGCACGTGTTTCGGCATCAGTCCGGCGAAACGACCTGAGGTGGATGTGAAATTGAGTGCCGGGCCTTGGCAAAATTCTTGGAACTCCCCTGACCCCTCGCGCTGGATAGGTAACAGGCCGGTGGCGGAGCGTACCTGGTCTTCCAGCATCAGCACGACCATCTCCTGCCGGTCGGGTGATTGCGACGGAGGAGTGACTGTGTCGAGTTTGATGCCGGGAACGGCCATTCTAACCCAGGCCTCCACCACCATAACGATGGCATGTGCGCTGTAGGCAATAGCCAGATATCTGGCGACATCGGCAAACCGGTCTTTTGCTGCATCGTCCGGCATACCGGATGGCATGCAGAAGATGAAGCCATCCTTGGTATCAGCAATCACCGTGGGCGGGACGCTGCCAGTCGTGCGCATCATGTGGAGGGCGTAGCCTTGCGCCTGCTGTGCCAAGGCCTCGAGGCGTGCAACAGAGTTCTTGGGGGCAGGATTGATGTTCATGTTATCACGGCGAGATCACTCGAGTTGTTGGAGCAGGAGCTTGAGGATTTTGCGTGCGGAATCCGGGATGACGGTGCCGGGGCCGAAGATGGCGGCGGCGCCGTTTTGATAGAGAAAGTCATAGTCCTGGGCGGGGATAACGCCGCCGCAGACGACCATGATATCTTCGCGGCCGAGTTGTTTGAGTGCGGCGACGAGCTGGGGCAGCAGGGTTTTATGGCCGGCGGCGAGTGAACTCATGGCAACGACGTGAACATCGTTCTCAACGGCCTGCTTGGCGGTTTCTTCGGGCGTCTGGAACAGCGGGCCGATGTCCACATCAAAGCCCATATCGGCATAGGCGGTGGAGACCACCTTGGCACCGCGGTCATGGCCGTCCTGGCCCATTTTGGCGACCATCAGGCGAGGGCGGCGGCCTTCGAGTGTCTCGAATTGTTTGATGAGTTCAGGGATGTCTGACATATCTCCTTGGTTGTTGAATTCCTTGCCATAAACGCCTGAAATGGTCCGGATGACCGCCTTGTATCGGCCGAAATGTTTTTCCATGGCGTCGGAGATTTCGCCGAGGGAGGCACGCGCTTGGGCGGCCTCGATGGCCAGCTCGAGCAAGTTGCCCGGGCCGCCGCCGGCGCATTCACCAAGAGCCGTTAGAGTGTCTTGGCAGCGAGTTTCGTCGCGTTCGGCGCGGAGTTTGTGGAGTCGCTCGATTTGTGAGAGGCGAACGGCGGTATTGTCCACGTCGAGGATATCGATGGGAGCTTCCTGGGCGAGGCGGTATTTGTTGACGCCGACGATGGTTTCCTCGCCGGAGTCGATGCGGGCCTGACGGCGAGCGGAGGCTTCCTCGATGCGCATTTTGGGAATACCGGCTTCGACGGCCTTGGACATGCCGCCGAGTTGTTGGGCTTCCATGATGTGGTCCCAAGCCTTGTGGATCAGCGCGTCAGTTAGGGCTTCAAGATAATAGGAACCGCCCCAGGGGTCGATGACCCGGCAGATGGATGTTTCATCTTGCAGGAAGATCTGGGTGTTGCGTGCGATGCGTGCGGAGAAATCGGTGGGCAGGGCGATGGCTTCGTCGAGTGCGTTGGTGTGAAGGGATTGGGTGTGGCCGAGAGTGGCGGCCATGGCCTCGATGCAGGTGCGCGAGATGTTGTTGAAGGGGTCCTGTTCGGTTAGGCTCCAACCGGACGTCTGTGAGTGGGTGCGCAGGGCGAGGGACTTGGGGTTTTTCGGGTTGAAGGTTTTGACGATTTTGGCCCATAGCACGCGTGCAGCGCGCATTTTCGCCACCTCCATGAAGTGGTTTTTCCCTTGGGCCCAGAAGAATGACAGGCGTGGGGCGAAGGCGTCGATGTCTATGCCGGCGGCGATGCCGGTGCGGAGGTATTCCCAGCCGTCGGCGAGGGTGTAGGCCATTTCAAGGTCGGCGGTGGCACCGGCTTCCTGCATGTGATAGCCGGAGATGGAAATCGAGTTGAACTTGGGCATTTTCTGCGAGGTGAACTCGAAGATGTCGGCGATGATCTTCATCGACGGGCCGGGCGGATAGATATAGGTGTTGCGCACCATGTACTCCTTGAGAATGTCATTTTGGATGGTGCCGGCGAGTTGTTCGTAGGTGGCTCCTTGTTCGAGGGCGGTGACGATGTAAAACGCAAGGATGGGCAACACCGCGCCGTTCATGGTCATTGAGACGGACACCTTGTCCAGCGGGATGCTGTCGAAGAGGACCTTCATATCGAGGATCGAGTCGATGGCCACCCCGGCCTTGCCGACGTCCCCGACGACGCGCGGATGGTCGGAGTCATAGCCGCGGTGGGTGGCGAGGTCGAAGGCGACTGAGAGGCCTTTTTGGCCGGCGGCGAGGTTGCGGCGATAGAATGCGTTGCTTTCCTCGGCGGTTGAGAAGCCGGCGTACTGGCGGATCGTCCACGGTTGGAAGCAATACATGGTGGCGTATGGACCACGCAGGAACGGGGCGATGCCGGCCTGGTATTTGAGGTGTTCCATGCCAGCGGTATCCTGCTCGGTGTAGAGCGGTTTGACCGGGATTTTTTCCATGGTGTCCCAAACGATTTCATCGATAGGCTTGCCGAGTTCTGCCTCCAGGGACCGGGACCAATCGGCGTAGCTAAGGTCGGAGGATGGGGCGGAGTAGGAGATGGAGGAGAAATTCGGGCGGCTCATGGCGGGGGAATAGGAAAGGAAGCAAGACTTCAAGACGCTACACGCAAGAGAAGAGCAAGCATCGGGTGGAGTGGTTAGTGGCTGGTGAAAAGTGTAAGGAACAGAGAATTCTTGTCTTGTGTCTTGATGATTAGAGAACTCCTGCCTTGGCGAGGAGTTGACGATTCAGTTCGTAATTGTTAGATCGAACATTGACGAAGTCGTCCACTCCGGCGGCACGCCAAGCGGCTTCGTTGTCGCCGGGAGCGCCTGCGACCAGCAACGTGATGTCTGCTCGGGCGGCTTTGACGGCGGTGGCGAGGGGCACCACGGCCTCCAGATAGGTGGCGTCGTCGGATGTGATGACGGCGATGCCCGACTTGCTGGCGGAGGCAGCTTGGACGGCTTCGGCGATGGATGGAAAATCGCGGCTGCCGTCCACGGCGAAGCCGGCGGCCTCAAAGAATGAGGCGGTCCAGTCGGCACGCAAGCGGAAGCGGCCGGAGGGGCCGATGTTGAGTTGGAGGATGGCGGGAGGGGTCCCGGTGGTTAGGGCGAAGGTGGTGGCTGCATCGCGCAGCGCTTCGTATTCTTCGGCGGCGCGGCGCTGTGGGATAGGCGTGATGGTTAGGGCGGGGAGGGGACCGGTCGGGAGGCAGGCGGCGGCGAGGGTGGCGGTGGAAGTGCCGTTGAGGGCGGCGGCGATGGCTTCGGTGAGGAGGGATGGGCTGGCAGGGCTAGCCACCAATTGGAAACTGCAAGGGGTGGTGGAGGCGGTTGGCGGGTGGGGGGCGGTGATGGTTGCGGGAGTGAGTTTTTTGCCCTTGAGATCGGGATACATGTTGCAGCCGACGAGTTTGTCTTTGCGGCGGCGGATGTTTTGGAGCTTGGCGTTGCAGACTGCCGCCACGGCCGCTTGAATGCTGCCGTTTTCCAGGTTGCTTAGCATGCCGCCCTTGGCATCGACATCCTGGAAAATCGTCCAACTTTTTGCCGCAACCTGGTCGGTGAGACATTCGATGTAGTTAGAGCCACCCGCCGGATCGATCACCCGGTCCAGCCCGCATTCCTCGCGCAGAATGATGTGAACATTGCGGGCAATGCGCCGGGAAAACGTGTCGCCACCACCGAGCGCTTCGTCGTAGGGGCCGATGTGGAGGCTGTTCACTCCGGCGACCACAGCGGCAAACGCCTCGGCGGTGACGCGCAGCATGTTGGTGTGGGCGTCATAGGTGGTTTTATTCCAACGCGAGGTGCTGGCGTGGATGTGGATGGCCGGATGGGAGACGCCATAGGCCTCGGCAACTTTGCTAACGAGCCAGCGGGCGGCGCGCAGTTTGGCGATTTCCATGAAATAGTCCGAGCCGACGGACAGGCACAGGCGGATGTGTTGGAAAGCGGTGGCGGGGGGGATGCCGCGATTTTTCAATTCATCGATATAACTGACGAGGGTGGCGATGGCGTAGCCGAGTTCCTGGGTGGCAGAGGCACCACCATTGTGATAGACGTCGCCTTGGACGACAATCGTCTGGATGTGCGGGGCCTCGGTGCTGGCAAATCCGGTGAGTGCGGCGAGGTGGTCGAGGCGCAGGCCAAGACCTGCCTCCAAGCTACCGAGGCGGGCGAGATCGGCGAGGGGGTCGTTTTCGAAGCAGCCGTGCAGGGTGGCGAGGGGAAGGCCCCGCTGTTGAGCTGCGGCGAAAACCAGAGCGGCGACGGGGATGGTATCGGAGCCGGCGCGCCAGAAGGTGGAGATGGCACCGAGGTCAACGTCGGTGAGGGCGGTGTTGAGGGATGAAAGGTGCTTGAGGATGAGGCCGATGGACGAGGCATGGGTCGCCGGAAGGCCTCGACGGGTGATGGGGATGTTCAATTCGGACTGGCCGCCGCGGAGGCCCTCGAGGGCGATTTTATTGAACTTGGCGGGGCAGCGGGTGACGAGTTCCTGAGAGATATCCCAACCGGATTTAAGGAAGCCGGAGGGCTGACTGGCGCGCACCTGAGAGCCGGAGCCAGGGAGGTGATGGCGCTGGGGGAACCCGGCGATATCCTCGCTGCGATAGATCGGCTGGATCGTGATGTTCTCGTAAGTTTTGCTAACGAGGAGTTTCTCGAATGAAGCACCTTTGAGAAGTTGTTCGGCGGCTTGATGCCACTGGTCGTAGGTGTGTTCGGGAAATTCTGCGAGCAAGGGTTCGGCGTGCGCTGGGGATGTCATGAGATGTGGGGAATGGCTAAAAGCGGGTGTGGTGCATGTCGCCACTTTCAAGGAAGGCTTCGTGGAAGGCGAAGGCGGAGCGGAACGATTGTGGGGTGTGGCCGTTTTCCGTGAGTTTGAAGTAGTTCCAGAGCAGATCCCGGTAGGATGGATCGACGCAGTTGCCGATGATGGCGGATGCGCGTTCGCGGGGGTCCTTGCCGCGCAGGTCAGCCACCCCATGCTCGGTGACGAGGACCTGCACGGAATGCTCGCTGTGGTCCATGTGTGAACACATCGGCACGATGGCCGATATGCTGCCGCCTTTGGCAGTGGAGGGACAGGTAAAAATTGAGATATAGGCGTTGCGGGTGAAGTCGCCGGAGCCACCGATGCCATTCATCATCTTTTGGCCTAACACATGGGTGCTATTGATATTGCCGAAGATATCAGCCTCTAGAGCGGTGTTGATCGAGACGATGCCGATACGACGGACGATTTCCGGGTTGTTCGTAATTTCCTGGGGCCGCAGCAGCATGCGGCCGCGGTAGCTTTCCAAGTTATCATAAACGCCTTGCAGCACGGCATTGCTGAGGGTGAGGGAGACGCCGCTGACGAAGCTGCAGCGGTCTTGTTTGATGAGGTCGATGACGGAATCCTGGATGACCTCGGTGTACATCTGGAAGCGTGGGATCTCCGGATGTTCACCCATGGCACCGAGCACCGCGTTGGCGACATTGCCCACGCCCGACTGAATGGGTAGAAACCCTTTGGGAATGTGGCCGTTGCGCAATTCCGCAGCTAGAAACGCCGCTACATGCCTGCCGATGCGGGTGGTGACGTCAGTGACCGGGGTGAATTCCTTGACCTCGTCCTGACGATTGGACTCAACGATGCCGACGATCTTTTTAGGATCGACCCAGACTCGCTGGGTGCCGATGCGGTCCTCGGCATTGCAGATCGGGATGGGGCGGCGGTGGGGCGGGGACTCGGGTTCGTAGATATCGTGGAAGCCTAGCAAGTCTTTGGGATGGCGGCTGTTGACCTCGATGAGGATGCGCTTGGCTTGGGACAGGAAGGTGGGGGCAGCGCCGACGCTGGTGGTGAGCAGGATTTTGCCGTCCACTGATACATCGGCGGCCTCGACGATTGCCCAGTCGAGTTCACCGAGGAACCCGTAGCGGACGTATTGAGGCAACAGCGACAGGTGCATGTCAAAGAAATGCGTCTTGCCGGCGTTGATGCTGGCGCGCAGGTCTTTGTCGGACTGATAGGGCGTGCGGAACTTGATGGCATCGGCCCGGGCGAGTTCGCCATCGAGTGATGGGCCGGTGGAGGCTCCGGTGATGACACCTACTTTGAACGGGCGGCCGGCGTCATGCTCGACGCGGGCTTTGGCGGCAATGGCGGTGGGGATGACTTTGGCGGCACCGGCGGGAGTGAAGCCGCTGAAGCCAATGACTTCGTCGTCTTGGACGAGGGCGGCAGCTTCATCGGCAGTGAGCATCGGGTAGGTGAATTGCATAATGGGTGGCGGAGGTGTGTGTGAATCAGTGCGGTACGCGTCGGTTGTAAGATGGGCGCTTGGGCCGCGAGCATGGCACGGGCCAAGGCATGCGGCAAGGCGGGGCGTCGCAAATGATGGAAATTTGCCGGGCACCGCAACAGGCGGCCACTTGGGCATGGCCGCCGCCGCAAGGCGTCAGGCCAAAGTGAAGAGTGCTTGGCCCTCGTCCACTGCGTCGCCCGGGCTGACGTGGATGGCGGTGACGGTGCCATCGGTTGGGGCATGGATGGCGGTGTACATTTTCATGGCTTCCAGCGTGATGAGCGCGTCACCGGATTTAACGGCGGCACCGACCTGGGTATCGACCGCCTTGACAATGCCGGCGAGGGGGCTGAGGACGTCGCCCGGGGCGGTGACGGCCTTGGGCGCTGCGGTTGGACGGGCGACCGGAGTGGCGGCGGCGGACCCCACGGGCTGGGTTGACGGAGGGGTGGGCGGCGAGTCTGGGGCGTCTGGAGCGTCGTAGCGTTCGACGGTGACATCGTAGGACTTGCCTTCGACGGTGATGCGGAGATGTTTGATAGGCATGGGGAGGATGGTTCGGTTTGTTAGGGAATTTAGCGGATGCGGTGAGAAGAGAGAACGGCTTGACGGCCGGCTTTCTCCCAAGAGGAATCCTGGGGCTTGATCGAGATGATTTTGTGCTTTTCGTCGAGCATCGTTTGGACCGCTGCGGCAATCACGGCGATGATCGCATCCGGGATGGAGGCATCAGGCGCAACCACAGCACGTGGTTCTGGCGTGGCTTGCCGCGGCATGGCGGCGGGGGTGGATGCAACGGGTCTGGCGGCGGGGGAGCCGCGCCTGAGCAGATATCTGAGGAGGCAGAAGCCGCTCCAGACGAGAGAGGCGATGATGACGAGAGAGCCGACGAAATGGGCGAGGCTGTCGAAGATGCCGGCAAGGGTAAGGGCCAAGGCGGCGGCGAGCAAGGTGAGGGGCTGCATGGTGTTAGAGCGGGATGTTGCCGTGTTTTTTCTGAGGGCGGCTTTCGTGTTTGTTCATGATGCCGCGGAAGGCCAGCGCGAGGGTGGAGCGGGTGACGGCGGGATCGATGACATCGGTGATCATGCCATTGCTGGCTGCCTGATAGGGCGAGGAGAATTTTTCGCTATAGGCTTTGCGCAATTCCTGCTCGAGGGCCTTGGGATCGGCGGCTTCTTCGAGTTCCTTTTTGTAAAGGACCTTCATGGCACCTTGGGCTCCCATGACGGCGATTTCCGCAGTGGGCCAAGCGAACACAAAGTCGGCACCCAAGTCCGTGGGGCACATGGCCAAATAGGCACCGCCGTAGGCTTTGCGGCAGATGAGGGTGATTTTTGGCACGGTGCCCGAGGCCCATGCAAAGAGCATCTTGGCACCGTGGCGGATGATGCCGCCGCGTTCCTGAGCCAACCCAGGCATAAAGCCGGGCACATCGACCATCGAGAGGATCGGGATTGAGTAGATGTTGCAGACGCGGATGAAGCGTGCGGCTTTGTCGGAAGCGTCGATATCGATGCAACCGGCCTTGACGGTGGGTTGGCTGGCGACGATGCCGATGACGAGGCCTTCGAGGCGGGCGAAGCCGACGAGGATGTTGGGGGCGAAATCAGGCATGATTTCAAACCAGCTGCCGGGGTCCATGACCCGGGCGATGACCTGCTGCATATCGAGCGGTGCCTTTTGATCGGCAGGGATGATTTCGTGCATCTGCAGGTCCTCGACAATTTCAATCTGCTCGTTCATCCGGTGCGGCGGATTGCTCAGATTGTTGGATGGCAGATAGTCCAGGAGGCGTTTGCAGAGGGCGATGGCGTGGGTATCGTCTTCGGCGATGAGGTGGATATTGCCGCTGACCTGGGCGTGGGCGTCGGCGCTGGCGAATTGGTCCAGCGAGGCGGTTTGGCCGGTGGCGGCGCGGATGACATCGGGGCCGCAGATGAACATGTTGGCGTTGCGGCGGGTCATGATGATAAAGTCGGTGAGAGCGGGGGAATAGGCCGCGCCACCGGCGCAGGGACCGGCAATGATGGAGATTTGGGGGATCACGCCGGAGGCCAGCACGTTGCGGAAGAAGATCTGGCCGTAACCGGAGAGTGCCTCAATGCCTTCCTGGATGCGAGCGCCGCCGGAGTCATTGATGCCGACGACGGGCATGCCGGCTTTGATGGCGAAGTCTAGCAGGTCGCAGATTTTTTTGGCGTGGATGGCACCCACGGCACCACCGCCGACGGTGAAATCCTGGGCGAAGGCAGCAACTTGGCGGCCGTCCACCACGCCAGTGGCACAGACGACGCCGTCGCCGGGCATTTTACGTTTTTCGAGGCCGAAGTTGACGCATGAATGATGGGCGTGCATTCCGAATTCGATAAAAACGCCCTCATCGAAGAAGGCCGCGAGGCGTTCTCGGGCGGTGAGCATGCCTTTTTCGTGGCGTTTTTTGATGCGGTCCTTGCCGCCTCCGTCGAGGGCTTCCATGCGGCGGAGACTGAGGCTCTCCATAAGTGCGGGATCGATGGCCATAAGTGTAGTGTGGTTAGAATTGGGGGGATGATGTCAGTGTTTGGCTTGGCAGAACTCGGTGAGCACTCCGAAGCTGGATTTTGGATGGAGAAAGGCTACCAACTTGCCGCCGGCACCCTCGAAAGGCACCTCGTGGATGAGCCGCGCGCCGCGATCCTTGGCCTGGCTGAGCTGGCCGTGAATGTCGTCGCTGGCAAAGGCAATGTGGTGGATGCCGGGGCCGTTCTTCTCAAGGAATTTGGCGATTGGGCTGTCGGCGGACGTGGGTTCGAGCAATTCGATGTGGACTTCGCCGGCGGCGAAAAAGGCGGTCTTGACCATTTGTGATTCGACTTCCTCGCGGCCCTCGCAGGTGAGGCCCAACACGGATTCGTAGTAAGGGAGGGCTTCATCAATGGATCTGACGGCGATGCCGAGGTGGTCGATTTTGGTGATCATGGTGGCGGTAGGGGTGCGTGACGAAATGAATGATAGGCGAAAGGCGCCGGCTTGGCACTGCGGGGAGTTGCTAAGATTGCGCATATCCTACCTTTATGAGGAATTCCTGCAAAAAGCGCTTGATGTGAATCGAGGGGCGTTGTCAATCATGATTTTTGTTTTTTCAGGGTTTTGACAGGGTGGGGGCCATCGGCTATGCTGGTGCCCGTTCCGCGACAGCGGACGCAACCCCAGCAATTACGATTAGACCATGACCGACGCAATCAAAGAACAGCAGCCGTTTCAAGCCGAGATCCGCCAACTATTGGACTTGGTTGTTCACTCGTTGTACACGGACAAGGAGATTTTCCTGCGAGAATTAATTTCCAATGCCTCCGATTCGATGGAGCGGTTGCGGCACGTGGAGGCAACCGAAAAGCACGTGCACGAGCCCGGGTTGGCGATGGAGATTCATCTAACGACTGATGAGACGGCCCGCACGCTGACCCTTGCCGATCATGGCATCGGCATGACCCGCGAGGAACTGGCGAAGAGCCTCGGCACCATCGCCCACTCGGGAACCAAGGCGTTTTTGGACGCGGTCAAGGCCAGCGGCGGGGCACCGAACAAGCTGATCGGCCAATTTGGGGTCGGGTTTTACTCGGCATTCATGGTGGCCGACAAGGTGGAGGTATTCACGCGCAGTTGGCGGGCGGATGGCGACGAGTTGGTGTGGACCAGCGACGGGGGCAGCGGCTACACGATTGAGGAAGCGCCTGGCCAGACGCGCGGGGTCAAGGTGGTGTTGCACTTGAAGGAAGATCAAGCCGAGTATGCCGGCGAGGCGCGGGTCAAGAGGCTCATCGAGACCTACAGCAACTTTGTTGGATTCCCGATTTTCCTCAATGGCAAGCGGATCAACGAGGTGGAGGCGCTGTGGTTGAAGAACAAGACGGAGATATCCGAGGACGAGTACAAGGCATTCTATCAATTTGCCGGGAAGGCGTTTGACGAGCCGGCCTATCGGCTGCATTTCAGTGCCGACGCGCCGCTCTCAATTAATGCGCTGTTGTTTGCGCCGAGCGAAAATCCTGAGCGCATGGGCTTTGGCAAGGTGGGCGGCGGGGTGGCGCTGTATTGCCGCAAGGTGCTCATCGACGAGGATCCCAAGGGCCTGCTGCCGGAGTGGCTGCGTTTCGTGAAGGGGGTGGTGGATAGTGCCGACCTGCCCTTGAACATTTCGCGCGAAACCATGCAGGACAGCGCTCTAGTCCGCAAACTCAACAGCGTGCTGAGCAAACGGGTGATCAAAATGTTTGAAAAAGAGGCCGAGGCCGACCCAGAGAAATACCGCGCGTTCTATCGCAAGTTCGACCGGTTTTTCAAGGAAGGCGTCGCCACCGATTACGCCAACCGCGACGCCCTGGCCAAGCTCTTGCGCTTCGAATCATCCATGGCCTCCGCCGGTGAGCTGTGTGGCTTTGCCGATTACCTGACGCGGGCCAAGGATGGCCAGAACGAGATTTTCTATTTGGTTGGCGCAAATCGGGACAGCCTCGAGAACAGTCCCTATCTGGAGGCGTTCAAGGCGCGTGGCATCGAGGTGATCTTTTTCACCGAAATGGTGGACGAGTATGTGGTGGACGCGCTGCGCGAATTTGATGGCAAAAAACTGGTGTCTATTCGCCATGCCGGGGTGGACATGGAGTCCCAAGAAGCCACAGGGGACTCGCTTGATGCGGCCCAGACCACCGCCCTCTGTGAGTTTCTCAAGGCGCAACTCGGCGATCGGGTCACCTCCGTGGCCAGTGGCAAACGCTTGGTCGATAGCCCGGTCATCGCGCTGGTGCCCGCCGACGGCCTCAGCCCGCAAATGCGCCAGATGATGCGGGCGATGGATGAAAACTACAAGGACGAGGTGAAAGTCGAGCTCGAGATCAATCCGCGCCACCCGTTGCTGCGCAAATTGGCCACCGCCAAAGACAGCAATCCAGAATTGGCAGGACTCGTCGCCCATCAGTTGTTCGACAGCGCGCTGATCGCCGCAGGCCTCTTGGAAGACGCCCGCGACACGGTCAGCCGGATGAACACGCTGATGGAAAAGGCACTGGGCTAGACATCGGTACGGCTGCCAACGGATAAGATGAAAGTGATGCAGGCATGTCTGCCGCAGGAAACGAGAAATACCATCTTCAACATGGCTAGTCCGAGATGCGTTCGCACTGTGGCACCGCCCGCACCTCCGAACTTGATCCGGTAGTTTCGCGGAAGGACTGGCGTTTTCCCCCATTGAGCGCATCTTGCGGACGGATTTTGGCATGGAGGCGGTCCCGCCCCGGTTTTCAGTGGTCAAAGGCGGAGAGGAGCAGGAATACGATGTGTTGGCTTAAAGCAATGGCAAGACTAACAAGGGGATGATTGTGGAGGTCAAGAGCCGCCTTGACCTGGCGGCCATCGAGCAGATGAAGGGGAAAATGGACCGTCTTTTCCACTGGATGCCGGAGCATCGGGGGAAGGAGTTTCAAGGCATGGTGGCTTATGTGGATGGCAGTGCGGCGGCCCGACACGCGGTGTTGGAGCAAGGCTGGCACCTGGTGCATGTGGGGGCGGAATTTGATGTAAGAGACAGCGGAAATGAGAAAAAAGGACACCGAAACGAGAAAAACTCGCTCCTGCCATCCCTGAGTTGGATGAGAAAATGAAGAAAACGCGGAATTTGAGCGGTGCAGCGAATCGGCATAGCCGGTGCAGGGGCATTGCAACTAGGGAGCCCCGGCACTGCCGGGGACTGGTATGGGAATCGAATCCGATGGAGGAGGTAGCGGGATGACTCGGTAGAAGGTTCATGATCATAGACCTGAGTCTTGGAGGTAGCGCACTTCGTTCAGAAAATTGAATTCAATCCCCCCACCCGCCGGTACAGCGGCGGCGGAGCTGCCAACAACGACCGCCGTGACGCAGTAATAGGAGTATCGAACTCCCGCTGTATTATCGATAGTCATGCTCGACAGCAGGGTCGGTCTGCTGCCTGGTGCGCTCGACCAATAGAGCGAAAGGTTGGTGCCTGTTTTGGCCAAGATGATGCCGTTGCTGGTGTACCCCGATGACGTGTACGGAACCCCCGTGGTATAGCTTATGGTCGTCCCGTTGTGACAAAACAATCTGACCTCAGTGCGTGAGTTGGTCGTTGACCAGTAAAACTCAGCTCCAAACCCCCGAGTGGTTAGCGGATCGGCATTAGCGTAATACTGCGCACTCTGCGGCAACGGCCCCCCCATCATCAGCCTGAGGCGGCAATTGCTACCGCTACCTATGGCTATGTAGGCCTGAAAAGCAAAGGCCATGTCCATGGTGATGAGCGGGCATTGCCCCGTCCACGCGGCCATCGTTTCCATATTAGAGTAAATCAGCGTGGAAGAGCACGAGCTGGCAACTGCCAATGCAGGAATCGAAATAGAAACATTGGAAAAACCAGTATAAATCGACCCACCGCCAGTCACACTGCACCATCCAACAGAGGATGCAGCAGGAGTTACCAACCGATGAGAGTTTAGATTAAAAAGCCACTCTGCCGCTGCCAGGCTGCGGGTGGTAAAGTCAGTGGTTCCCAGCGCCGCCGTAGTTCCCTGCCCGGTACCGGCTACTTTCCCGGAAAAGGTCTGGGATCCGGCAAACGTCTGGCCCGCATCGGTACGGGCAATCGTCGCACTAGTCGTCGGCATCGTATAGGTCACCGTGCCAGCCCCAGAACTGGCTAGAATTATCGCGGATGCTGTGCCTGATACAGCGAAGTTTGAGTTATTGAGGGTGATGGTGTGTAGCCCGTTATTGACACCCGTTCCGCCATAGGCTCCGGATATAACACCGGCGTTCCAAGTACCAGATGTGACCGTTCCTAGCGTAGTCAACGATGAATAAATGACCGTCGAGTTTAGCGTGTTCCCCGCCAGCGATCCAGCGGCAGCAGTGCTAATTTGTGACTGCCAAATCAGCAGACCCGTATGGATCTGCAGCAGCCCTCCTAGGCCGTCTGATTGTGCAACCGGAACGTGAAAAACCGTGCTTGAATCCGCCGGTAACGCGGTGGAGAAATCAGGCCCGGAAACCGCGCTCAAAACTCCTGCAGTCTCGGTTAAAGTTATATACGCAAATCCGGCCCGAACTACCGCCGGAACCACTTGGAAAAATGCCCGCCATGGAAGTCCAGAATTGAAGGTCGCCATGCCCGTCGAATTGGCTTCGTAAACGCCAGCCATTTCACATGGAGAACCAGCTGCCCGCGACGCCACAATGGTCCCGGAATGCGACAGGTCCGCCGTGCCATCCGCATTTACCAAAACGGTCCAACTCGCATCGCTCGCCGACGCCGAGGCAATGGCGCTTGAAGGCGGGTAATTTCCCGCCTGAGCGGTCCCTGCGGAGACCGTGCAAACGCAACCCGGAATCGTCCCAGGAGCGCCTTGCTCTGCGACCGAGGTGATGGTGAAAGCGCCGCCTCCGTTGTACGTGGTTTGCCCGTACGATGTGCTCGTAAACGATCCGACTGGGGCGCTTCCGCTGGTTTGGCTGGCCACCGTGTTTGTCCCGTCCGAAATGTTGGCCGTGGAGCTGCCAGTTTTAGTGAGAGTGAAGATTCCAAGCGTCCAAACATTCGGTCTCTGCGGCTGCCAAATCCCCACAGGCACCGTCGGCCCCGAAACCGTTGGAGTCAGGCCGGTAGTCACCAGGTTTCGCCCGCTCCCTCCGACGAAAGTTCCGCCGTGTGCCGGAGCAGCCGCTACAAAGCGAGAGCCTTCCTGCGCGATGAGAAGCGGCGGAAATGCCTGTCCGCTGCCCGCCGCCAATCTGATTCCGCTTCGGAGTTGCGAGACCCAGCCGTCGGCAATCCAAAGGTTACCGTTACTATCGGAAAATGCTTGGAATCCTGGAATCATGATCGTTCGGAAACTAGGATTTTCACCGGATGCCAAATGCCGGGGTAAGTTGGAGTTTGATGCGTGCAAACCACTTGCGGGAGATCCATTGAGGCGACACCGAAGCCCTCGAACCGGATCACCGTTGGCAGGCGGGTTTCGCAAAAAATGTCGGCGGCGAAAACCGCGTCATGCAACGGATTCAGGACGGCATCGAGCGCCGATCGGGAGATCAACAGCACAGCCAAAGGCTCGGTGGCACAGGCGAGCGCCTGCATGCCGCGAGGGAGGAGCGGGATATCGGAAAAGGG
Source organism: Akkermansiaceae bacterium (assembly GCA_903875675.1). Lineage (GTDB taxonomy): Bacteria > Verrucomicrobiota > Verrucomicrobiia > Verrucomicrobiales > Akkermansiaceae > Luteolibacter. Next base: position 18,263 of record CAIQXC010000431.1, on the reverse strand, counting down.
CCAGAAATTACGGATTTCAGTCAGCCCGGAAATAATCTTTGCTGCGGCGATTCCGCATTCCTTGGACAGCGGCGCAATATGCCGACGCAAGTCCACATTGCAAAAAACGTCATATTCGAGGAACAGCACGCTATCTGACTTTACCGTATCTCGGTTACTGGCCCACCACTCGCGGATATTTCGGTCACAATTGCGCCACATCGTCTTACGTGCCTCACCCTCGCCCTGGGGAGATTGGCAGACATGCATCACCAGTCCAGGATTGGCCTCTTGCAACGCTTCTGCATGCGGTGTTCCGCTGGCTTGCGTAGTCATCCAGACAGCTTCAAATTGATAATTCATAGGTAAACGATATTGTCTTTCGGATCGGTCCTTACTCGGGAAACCAGCGTGCCAAAATCGATCCTTGCTGGGCACCCCAGATCTATGGTCGTGCGTCCGCGCATGAGATCATGGCTGATGTTCTTAGCCAGAGCGTCCATCGTCGAGCAGGCCGCGAGCGCATTGGCCAGATTGAATTTGTGGGGCAAGAGGTTATCGCCCGAGCATTCGTCGCTGACGATCGTGATGGGTCCCTCCCATGGCACCCAGTTCTGCGCCGCCACCAACTCCGCTGCCAATCCCGTCGGTGGCGTGAGAAAGGTGTATTCCCATGGCTTGTACACAGTCGTCAGCGTGGTATGGCCCAGTGCATTGGGGAGCACCCATCCGGTAAGCTTAGCCTCCCGCACAGCCCAGTTTATCGTCCAGGGAGTTTCGACCGAGCAAGTATCCACCCCCACGTCGGTCGAGCCCTGCCTCCAAGCACCGAAACACGGCGAATATCCCTGATTTGCCGGTGCCTCGACCATTACGAACCATTGGCTCAGAGTGACTTCTAATCCCTGGTCGGTGAGCCAGCTCGGCGGAGATGCGGTAAGGATCAAGTGATAGCTGCCGGGGAGCAGTGCCACCCCTGCTGCGGTCTTGCACGAGTACTGCGGAAATTGATGCCACTTTTCTTTGGGCGGGGATCCTCCCGTAAAGAAGCTCGTGATGGGAAGACCCGCTGGATACAACGTATCCCTCGCGTTGCCATAGGTATCGAAGATGCTTTGGATGGATGGATCCATGCGCTGGAACCCTCCCGCGAATACCGTGTTGAGCGACATGGTTTTCAGCGCGTAGCTCTCGAAATCATTCCGAGGAAGAAAATCTACAATCTCCGGGCCAGACACCGTGACGATCTGCAACTTTCCCCCTGGGTCCGTACCGCTCACCTGTGAGGCCCACGCCGGTTTGCCCGTCGTCGCATTGCGTGTCACGTAGTGCAGCTCATTGCGGGCCACTTCCAGATCCATCCGTGGCGTAATATCTCCGATCTCCACGCAGTCCGTCGCGATGGTATAGGTCACCGGAGACATGACTCCCCGGCGGGTGATATTGAACACTGGCAATCCAGATCCCGTGTAGTCGAACCACGCCACCGAATCAGGGCACCCTTCCATCAGCGTAGCCAGAGCGCTGGCGCAGGTTTGCTCAGAGAGGGTCATCTGAATCATGGGATACATCGTCGCCACACTTCCGGCCGTCATCGGCACGCCATTGGCGATCGCTCGCACCAGCAGCCCTTCGATGTACTTATTGAGGAGCGCTGTCGGGTTGGTCGTTGGATCGGCTTTGAAAACGTAAACCGGCCGAGTCGCCGGCGTCTGTCCAGCGCTCACCCCGTCTGCCCCGACGTATGGCAGGACGCTGGACGTCAAGTTTACGCGGTCCATCCACCACCATGGGCCGCTGGATGTGATTTGGAATTGCTTCATTCCGGCCTTTATGCCAGTCACATGCCCGTGGAACTTGCGTGCCGAGTCCCACCACAATTCGACGATCTGCCCCATGCGTGGGAGGATCGTTCCGGAGCCGGTGGCGTCGGCGGCCTCGACGCTCCATGTCAAAGTATCCTCCGCAAGCGATCCAAATTTCAAAGAGACATTCGAAATATTTAGATCCTCGAAACTCCGCAAGGTGGCGTCGAGGGGTTCTGAAGCGTCTCCTTTGAGGAACCAGGCCATAATAATAACTTATCGGTTGCGGATTGCCAGTTGTTGAATGGCGGATTGCATCGCGCTGATCTCGCTTCGATGGCGGCTGATTTCGTCCAACATTCCTGACATGTTTTTTAGCATGCCGTCGAAGTTGGTCACCACACCGGCGTTGGCCGCATCCTGGCTGCCTCGGAATGCCTTCATGGCTTGGTTGATCGCATCCACCTGCTGCTCGTCTGGGATATTGTCTTGGAAGATGGCCGTGAGTTTATCCATCGCGCCTTTGGCGGTACCTGTCAGTTTTCCGCCGTTGTCGTCGGCTACCTTCTGGATCACGCCGATAGCGTCCTGCACCATGGCGGTCACCTTGCCGCCCGTTTCGGTGGCCACGGTATCCACCGCTTCTTCCGCCGATTGGGTCAGTTGGATGTCATGTTCTTGGATAAGGGTTGCCAGCTTACTCGCCGAGATGTCAGATTGATTCTGCGCTTCCACAATCTGAATTGCCTTTTCACTCACCGCGTCACGCGTTTTCGTGATTGCATCGAGCAGCTTTTCGGGAATTTTTTTGTTGCTGTCTATGTATTCCTTTTGTTGATCTAGCAGCTTATTCAGATTGGCGGAATCCTTTTGTTTCTCAGTGATGAGGTTGAGCAGCTTGGTATTGGCATCGTCCACCGCTATTTGGGCGATTTTCTCCGCATTCCGGTCCTCGTCCACCGTCCGCTTCACGGCATCCACGGCCAGGGTACCGGTATCCGCCCCCGCTCGTTTGGCACGCGAGGCGTCCAACTCGCCCTGAGCCTTCGCCAGCTTGCCGGCATCCTCCAGCGCCTGCCGCATGTAGCTGCTTTCCGCCTTTCCAGTGGCTTCCAGCAAGGCCAATGCGGCATGTTCCATTTGCGTGTACGCTGCCGCCATGGCCTCGTATCTGGCCTTCGCATTCTCCGCATTTTTAGCCGAGGATACCGCCTCGGCCACACCCTGTTTCGTTCGGGCGTAGGAGCCATCCAGGAAAACTTTATCGAGCACGGATCCGATGCCCTTGACGGCGGCTACGACCATGTTTTTGGCAGTTTCCCACGGATGGATGAATGTCTCTGCCACCGCTCCGAGTTCTGCCTTTGGCATCACCTCCTTGAGCTTGTCGAACTGCTGCCCAATTTTATTGATCACCACGCCACCGGCTACCATGGCAGCTACCAAAATGGCCCATGGTCCGGTGACGAAGCTCTTGGCCATATTTCCCAGCATGCCGATCGCCGCGCTGTTTTTGGCTACCATTCGGCCGGCCTCGTTAAGGCGGGACTCTGGCAGCACCGCACGCATGACTGCGCGCTTGAGCACCGCGGCCGTATTCTTTTCTTCGAGGGCCAGCTTCTCGCGTGCGGCAAGCACGGACGCCAAATCTGCTGCGGCCTGTTCGCGGGCGGCCACCTGTGCGCTGGCGATTCGGTTGGCCTGCGCTTCTGCCACTGCCTTTTCGATGGTCAGCCGGTTTGCGACCCGTTTCGCGGCCCGTTCGGCTGCAGCGGCTTCGTCTGGAGGGGCCGTCGCCAGGCTGGAGATTCCGCCTGCGGCGAGCCGCTTCTTGCGCTGCTCCTGGAGGGACAGCTCCTCCTCGGCGGCTTCCACCTTCTTGATGGCGCTCACCGCCTCTTCGGCTCCGACGGTGTCTGCCGTGGTCTTGATTGCAATGAGGATGTCGGATTCAGATGCCATGGATCAGGGGCCGGTTTGGGTCAGACCGGTGGCAACGAAGTCAAGGGCTTGCACCCATCGGCATTTGGGGGTTTCCAGGTAGCGCCTCACGCGGTGGGACTTAATCGTGGCGTTGGCGAACGTCCAGTAGCGGTCGGTGTAGCCGAGCACTTCTATCTTGAGTGGCTTTTTGGTGGCGGACTGGGAAAGCACCAGAGCGGCGAGCACTGCGGCGCGTGCCTCCTTGTCTGATGCCGCGTCCAGAGCGCGAGCCACGGAGAAGTTGGCCACTGCGTTTTTGGCCACACGGATGAAGGGGGCTGGTGCATCCACCAGCTGCACAACCTCAACACTCTTTTCCAGCGGAAACTCCAACTCAGCTTCTATCTTGTCCCCATAATTCAGCAGCACCACAGGAGTACCTGCCGGATCATAGGTCAGTTTGTAGCAGGAGGAGATCATAAGAGAGAGACAGCAGAGGGGACTAGGACGCGTTGTGAGTGTTTATGGGGTGATCACTGGCGGGGTGGCTGGTGTGAGCGTTGGCGGGGTGAATGCCTGGGGAGGGGCAGCAGCAGATGCAGATGCCGAAAAAACGGCTCCCACATTGCCGGGGGATTTGGTTTTGCCGGAGAAGCCAACTATCGGAAACGATGGTACCGCTGATCCGGTGCCACCGCTCAGATTCGTTTGCGCCAAGGCACTGATGCTTCCCGTGACATCTCCGGAAGGGCTGGCATGGATGACCAAGGACGCCGAGGACGCACAGACGGCATTTATTACTTGGTCCTTTGAACTGGCGATTGCATAGACCACTGCTGTGCCGGTGCCTTGACCAATCAATTCGTAAGTCAGACCTACAGGACTCGTGGCCACGGAGACACAGTGGCTTTGGTACAGCGTATCAGAACCATTGAGCGTTACGTACCAACTGCCACTTACCCATTCGAGGCTCCATCCGAAGTACTGAATCACATCATCCAGGGATTCTCCGGTTTCCGTCCAGTGGGGATAGCCGTTATGCATTCCAGCGTAGAGCAGCACCACGTCAGTCAATGGTACGCCATCCTTGTCATGCAGGGCCGCGCCATTGATGTGCATGTGGGCTAGAGTTCCGGGATAGACAGTGATGGCTCCATTGGCTACAGATACGCTGGTGGATGTGGTGACAGCCGCCGTTGCGATGGTCACAGACAGTTGGTTTCCTGCCTCCCCTGCCTGCACCGCAGTCCACAAGATATTTTGATTGGTGAGACTTGCAGCTTTTTCGAGGGAAGGAAGCATCACTGATCCGGAGTCTGCTGGGGTCTTTGTGGGGGCCGAAGGGGGCGCTGGAGGAGCCGCTGCAGATGTGGATGGAGCGAACACCGCACCCACGTTTCCAGGGGTTTTCGTAGGAGGAGATGGTGGCACCGGCGGGGCTGTTGCGGATATCGTTGCCACAAACACCGCTCCCACGTCGCCAGGAGTGGCTGTGGGGACTGCATAAACCACGGGAGGGGCGGTGGGCATCTGGAAGTAAGGATGAAGGGTGAAGGGTGAAGGATGAAGGAAAGGCCGATCCGCCGGATGGGTGAGATCCGGCGGATCGTAGGTAGCAGGTTAGGCCACGACCATGTAGCTGTTGTAAACCGAGTTGAGCTGCTCGAGCGAGAACTCAATCTTAGCAGTGGTCGGTCCCACGTCGCCGGGGGCGGTCAGGCGCAGGCGAGCCCACACTTGCGTTCTCTCCACGACCACCCCAGCCTTGTTCTGGATTTCGAGCAGGAAAACGCCGTCGAGGCAGTTGTCTTTCTTCACGCCAGGCGCTTGGGCGGTACCCACCACTGGGATGGATGCGAGTCCGTTTTGGAGCTGCTTCAGATAGGCATTGGTGCTGTGAGTGGTGGCCTTCCACATCCGCTGCGTGACCATTTCCTCATCCTCATCGCGGTAGCCACCAGCTTGGTCTGGGATGGTGAAGGTTTCCTTTTTGACCGTCGTGCTTTCCTTCACATCCTCGATGTTGATGAACTCGTAATCCGTGTAGTTCGTGGTGGGAGAGTTATCGGGGAATACCGCCGCTACATCGACGGTCAGGCTGGAGGAACCGTTACCCAGCGGCAGCACGGTGCCGGATGGGACGAAATACATGCGGGCGTTTTTCAGCTCGCGGCGGACTAATGTTAGGGCACTCATGTTTTGGAGTCAGTTGGGGTTGGTTATTGGAAGAGTCAGAGGGAGAGATGTTTGGAGAAAACGGTTTGCCGGCCGAGGTAGCCGGTGCCGGCATCGGCCTGTATCTCGATATCGGAGAAAGATTTGAATTTGAAACGCCCTGAGTAGGGCTCGGAATCCGATAGGCGCAGATCGTGGACGTGCTGGACGAGCGCCTGCCAAACATCTTCCTCGGGAGCGGAGCCTTCCACCACCTGGGGCAGGCACAGGATGGTGAGCGGGATGGTGAGGTCCACTTCAAGACTATCGGGCTCGGAGGCCTCTCCCTCGGCGATTCCGATGTGCAGCACGATACCAAGGTCGTCTATGGCTAAGGTCGTGGCCACGTCATTCCATAGGTCCGTCTGGCGCTTGAGGATGATGTTTTTAGCCGTGAATCCGATGTTGGCGTCGATGATGGAGGCGGCCAGATCGGCGCGGAGGTCGTAGAGTTTGCTCATTTTCCTAGGAGTTTGCGATGTTATCGGGCGGCCCATTGCTGAGCGGTTTTGTTGAGCGATTCCAGAAGCACGTCTTGGCTCGGAAGCGCGGCGGAGTCTTTGGGAATCGTGACGCTCGGGCAGAGGGCATAGACGGCGCGGATGGTGGAGCGAGAGCGGACGTTGATTTGTTGGTAGCCCTCACCGACGACGCGGCTGCGGCTGCGGCGCATGATCACGCGCTGGTCGGAAGCCAGAGAGCGGTCGCCCTTGTCGCTGCGTTCGACCAGCACGCGGCTGCCAGGCAAGCGGAATAGTTTGTGGCCACTCTTTAGCTCGTACTCCGCTGCCCGCTTGCCGTAGGACTCGCGGATGAGCGGGATGGTTAGAAACTTGCGGCCGCCGGTGGGAACGATGACCGCCCCGAATAGACGTGGACGAAATTCCGGGCTGGCAATGGCCACCGTAGCTCCGCTTTCGGTGACCTCGTTGAGTTGGGTGTCGTTGGCGATTTTATTCCAGTAGCCGAGAGAGGGAGCGCCAAACTTATTGGGCTCGGAACTGCGGGAACGAAAATAGGTTTGCAGCTCCTTTGCAAGGCGCTTGCCGAGGGCCTCATTGAGCGATGAACGGTTGACCATGGCCCCTTTTACCTCGACGAGGAAGGCGAGGGTGTCTGAGGTGGTGGAGGTGACGAAAACAGAAATCACAGCGCCACCTCCTCGCCATTGATGAGCACTCGCACGGTCTGGCCAAGGGCGTCGGTAAAATCCTTGGCACGGGATGCCGCATAGACCTTGGCGGTGGCGGCCGGGGCTTGGAATCCGCCAATGACCAGCCCATCAGCATCCTGAATGATGACGGTGGCATAGGGAAGAACTCCCATGTTTTGCCCGTAGCCCAGCAATACACCGTTGTAACCGGCCACGCTGAGAGCCTGGATGGCCTCCGGCGTGAGGGTGAGTAGGTCGGGCCGCCAGGCGTGGACATGGTTGTCTTGCACCATGACCGCTACCTCATCGGGTAGGTACTTGCGTATTAAACCGGCGAAGGCGGCGGCGGCTTCCGCAGAACCATTCCAGAGCTCGTGATAAAGCAATTTCCGACCGACCGCGACGGCGCTGGTGCTGGCGAGGATTTCCGGGGTAGTGCTGCTGGTATCAAAGCCGCGTGGCCAAGGGGCAACATCGTTGCCGGATCCAAGCCCCAGGATTTGATTTGCGCCGGCGTCGGCGATGGCGCGGGCTCGGTCGCTGAGGCTGGACTCGGGGAGGAAACTTTGGATTGCATCGCTGGCGGGGGTGGTGGTGGGAGTATGGATCGAGATGGCATCGCCGTCAATGAGGATTGAGTCGCCGAACTGGGAGCGCAGGCGTTCCAGCCCAGAATCCGGGATCCCGGTGAGGGCCATGGAATAGCTATCGTTGAAGGGGCGATGAAGTGGAGTAATAACGTCATCCGGGCCGATGACGCCGAGGGCTTCCGCTTCATCGCGGTCGATGCCGGTAAGGCCCATGCCGCTATCCCAATCGAAGGGCGGCCAGGGAGAGTTGAAACGCGAAATGTAGCGCCAGATCGGATCGGTTTTCAGGGCGATCATGCGGCCCATGGCGAGCGGGTAATCCGGGCCGGCCTCACCGTAGAATTTGCCGCCATGTTCGAGCCAGACTAGCGGCCAATCGCGGGGCTCCTTGCGGCTTTCCACGCGGATGAGTTCGTAGCATGGCTCAGCTTCCAGGCCGTTGGCGGATTGGTCGGTTTTCCAGCGGGCATAGCCTTGGGCTTGCGCCAGGTTCATATCCCAGATGAGGCCGAGGCGGCGGGTGCTTTTCAGGTCCATCAGGCTGCCAGCCTTGGCCTCGCCGCGCTTGTAGCCTTCCTCGCTGAGGACCTGGCGCATTTCCTCAATGAAGCGGCCGCGGTCCATGAGTGCACCTTCCGTGCCATCGGCTAACTGCGAGCGCTCTAACTTAATACGCTGTTGGAGGCGTTGCTGGGCCTCGGCGAGGATGCGCTCGTTTTGCACTTGGGCGGAAAACATCGCCCGCATCCGCAGCTCCGCAGGCACCAGCTCCCACTCCGCGCTTTTGAGCACGCTACCCAACGGCGTGCGCCCGGAAATCTGGGCGACGGCGTGCGCAAGCGGGGCGGATGTGGTGAAGGAGACCATGAGGGGGAAAACGCTGAAAATCTGAAACGCTGAAAATCTGAAATTAGAGAAGAGGAAGAGAGCGAAGCACTTTTAGCATTTCAGCATTTCAGCGTTACAGCTTGTTTATCAAATTCCGTCTTGTTGGGAGCGGGTGAAGCGGCGGGAGCGGGCGCGGATTTGCGGGGAGGCGATGGTGCGGCCCTGGGGGACTTGGGTAGCCTCGGCATCGGGGGCCGGGCGGGGGGAGATGGTGCCTTTGGCGACGTTATTGAAGAATGCGTCGGCCTTTTCATACTCTAGCTTGCGGGCTTCGCCGGGTTGGTAGCCGGGGATGGTAATGAGCACGCGCCAACGGGCGATTGCCAGGGCCTTGGCCTTGAACTCACCGGGAATGAGCGCGGCGTCCGCGCTGAGGGAATTGCCGGGATGGGATCCGATATATCCGCGAATCTCGGCGACCAGGTCGGCGAGGATCGGAATCACCCGATCCGTGACACCCAGCCCCACCGAGGTTTTTCCGAAATCCTCGCGCTCCCGCGTGGTCATGGAAGACAGCAGGTCGGTGGAAGTTAGGGCAAGCCAGGCGGGAAGCATGGGGGGAAAGGTTGAAGGGAGAAGGTTGAAGGATGAAGAGAGAGAGGTCGGACAAGTCAGACAGGTCTGACCTGTCCGACCTCAGGGGTGGGGTAGTTCTCAGCTCAGGGTGATGCGAGAACCGCACTCGGGGGCCACGACCTGGACCTCTTCGCTCCAATCGACGAAAAAGATGTCCGAGGCGGCGCGTTCCTCGCGGTATTCGCGCACGGCATCGATCATCCCCGTCTTGGTCGAGAAGGTCTTGGCGAAGGATGCGTCCATCTGATCTGGAGCATCAGCTGCGTAGAAGAGGAAAACTTCCCCGCCGATGATGTTCACGGCATTCTTGGCAGCACCGAACTTGGTTGTGTCGCTGGAGAGGATGCCCACGCGCACCTCAATTTGCGGATTGATGGACATTCGGGCCGCTTGATCCGTGGTGATGCCCACAAGATCTGCACCAGGCTGGCGCTTGATGACGAGCGTGTGGTTGCGGAAGATGCGCCATGCACCAAGCCCGAAGACCATGCGGTTGGGCATGCGACCCGTGAGGGTGGCAATCGCCTCGATTTGGGAATCAATTTCGGAGACCGGGTCATTGGTGGCCACACTCCACACGCCGATGCCGCCGGTAGCAGTCTTGGAAGCCTTGACGAGGTCGAAGACCTTTTTCTCGTGTGATAGAATCGCGGCGTTTACCAGGTTTCGCACCCGAGATTCCTGCAATGCGCCGATGCCGGTCTCCCCGGCGAGCTGGCGCTCGTAGTCGTCGATGGTGGTTTCCAGTCCCTGCGGAACGCAATTGAAAAATGGGTCGGTAGCGCTGAACTCGATTCGCTTACGCGTCCCGCCAACGGCTCGGGAGGTGTCCAGAATCTGGAAGTCGTTCTTTCCGTCGTACTTCTTATACTGGCCGTGGGCCAATCCGGTAGCGACGACGGGCGCAATGAAGTTTGCGAGCGAGTTGGAGCGGTCTTGCGAGAGACCACTGGCGAAGTTGCTCAGATAGCGGCTGATTGTTGCGGCGGATGCACTCATATATTAGATCGATGATTGTTGATAAATGATTGTAGATAGATGATTCCTGGCGGGATTAGGCGAGGATTTGGGGTTCGACGAGGTAAGCCTCGATGAGTTCATTGGCTGCACCTGCTTCCAGTGCGCGTGCCACCTGGATTCGGGGGGTTCCGGTGCCGGGGTCCAGTTTGACGGCCCCAAGGGTAGCCCCGTCCAGCACCAGATAGGAACCGAAGACGACGGCACCGGGCGTGGCCGATAGTTTGACTTTGAGGGTACCGCCAAAGCTATTCAGAGCAACGGAGTCTTTCTGCTTGGTGGTAAACCCCTCCAAGATACAGCCGATAGACAGGGGGGCCGTGGTGGCGGATGTGACAATCGCACCGGTGGCGAGAATAAAGGAACCCTCCAGGCCGGTGTGATCGACGGTGGGGGTGATGGCGAAAATGGCTTCGTGGCGTGCTCTCATATATGTGGATCAGTTGGAGATGGTAGAAAGTAGATAGGTGATAGTTGAGGTGGATAAACTTCAGCGGAAGAGTTCAGGCTTTTCTCCCTTAGCGATTTGCCATGCGGTAGCGAAGTTGCACTTTTCTCGGTTTCGAATGGATGACACGGCGGCCATCTGCTTGGCAGATGCATCGTCCTTGGCATCGGCGACGGCGTCGGGAGTTCCGGCGGTGTGGCGATTGAAGATTCGCTCGCTGCGCTTGGCGACGAGTTCGGCGTCGGCGGGGAGCAATTCGAGCATGGCCTCGGTATGCTCGCGGTTGGCGATGAGGCGGGCCTTAACGTCGGCGCGTTTGTCGGCGGGGATGCGTTCGCCGTAGCGGTTGATGATGGCGTCGGCGGTGGAGGAGGCTTCCTTGGCGTCGAGGGCTTTGATCTTGGCGAGCAATGCTTCGATCTGGGTGATGATGGCGGCCTCATCGGATTCGGGAGGCAGGTTCAGTTTGGCGGCGATGTTTTTCATTTGGTTCGGTTCAGTATTGCATATCGGAGAATTAGGGGCACAGGCCCCGGCGCGGTTGGAGAGTGGTTTGGCCCCTCGATTGTTAGGGCGGTTGGTGAGGGCGAGCCCGGCGAGGCGAAGCGGGCGCACGCGGCCCTGGCCAAGGTCTTGAATGTCCGGCGGATCGTACTCGGTGGAGGTGAACTTGTAGCGCTTGTTGCGTATGGCGGCCTCGCCGAGGTCGGTGAGATCGAGCCGGGCATAGAGTTGTCCATTGCGGATAGAAAGTTCCTGCGCCCAGCCGAGGGCCTCTGTGGAGTTTTCCATGTCGTGAGATAGGTGATCGGCATCTACCAGCATGCCTGCGAAGTTTTCGGCAGCGGCGTCTTGTTGGAAGCGATTGACGATGGACTCCATGGCCGCCTGGTCAATGACCTGGGTGCGGCCCTCGCCCGCCGGGTGCTCGCCGGTGACTTCGATCTGGTACCAGCCATCGGCGGGGAGTTCGCCGGCGCGATTATGAATTTTTGCGTTCATGGGAAGGATGGGAGTTATGGGTTTGGTGGGATGGATGAGCGCACGCCGTTGAGGACGGCGGTGCCCATGGCGGCTTCCAGTTCGTTGGAGAGTTCCATGGCGGCGGCTGGATCGAAGAGTTCGGGCAGGGTGGCGGCGGCGGCTTCCACGAATTGCAGAAACTCTGCATCGCTCATGCCGGGAGTCTGCGAGGCACTTGCAAGACCGTCGATGAGGCCGGATATGGGTTTGAGTGCGGTGTTCTGCACGCCCAATGCGGTGGCCAGGGAAGAGGAGACCAGGCGGCGGTAATCGTCGGCTCGGTTGCGGATCGTCGGAGGGGTGGTGCCTTCTTCCAGATTCTGCACCTGGGCGTCCATGGTGGGGGAGGCGGGGACGATCATGCGCACCGAGGCCGGGGCCACCAGGCGGCGTTTGACGGGGTAGCCGGTTTTTTCCTCGATCCACTTTTCATCGGTTTCGAGACCGGCGCGTTCGAGTAGGGCGAGGTCCTTGACGACTTGGGCGGGGTCCATTTCCACATTGGCGGCCAATTCAAAGTAGGCATAGGCGGGCTCGCCCGGGGTGACGCGGGCAATGATATCCGCATCGACGCCCTTGCGCAGGATTTCGGAAATTTCAGCCGCCTCGGCGCGGGCGATGGCTTTGAAGGTTTCCGCGTGGGCATTTCCGGCGAGGGTGCCGCTGCCACTCTCAGCGAGCATGGTGAGCTTGCCACCGGTGCCGCGCAGGACGACTTGCTCATCCTGATAGGCGATGTGGTCCTTGAACGGGTTTTGGCCGCGCGCGCCATTGTCCACGGTTTTCACATCGCTGCCGGCGGGAAGAACGCCTCGGGCATCGCTGGTCACCTGGTCGGCCAGTTCCAGATACTCGTCGCTTTTATCCTGCGGCAAGTCCGAAGGCATGACGATGAACACGGCGGGAATGCCGAACGCTTCGATGAATCCATCCCAATCCTTTTGCGAAAGCGACTTTCTGACGAACGCCACCAGGGCCACGCGATTGACCGGGCGTGTCACTTCCCGCGTGATGAAGCGCGGCTCGGGCACCGGATCGCCGGTGGTGGCACCGAAGGCGCAATTGGCATTGAGCTGCCACTCTCCATAGAGGCCCCGGCGTACCCAGAACCATTGATCCACTGGCGCGAGCTCGATGATGCTGCCGCTGCCATCGGTGACTTTTTCCAGCCTGGAGAATCCACGGAAGGAGGCCATGGCCAGCGCCTCAAAGGCGGCGGAGAGATTGGTGATGGCGTTGTAGGCATCGCTGAGAGCGGCAGCCTGGCGTTGGGCGATGGCTTCCTTGCCCGCTGGCAACTTGGGGGTGACCTTGATATCCCAGTCCATTTCCTGGATCGCGGAGGTGCGCCGCTCGATCAGAGCGCCGAGGGTGGCATCCTGCATTTCGATGAAGCGATACGTCCATTGCAGATCGGCATAAGCGCCGCGCTCGCCTTCTTCCAAGAGGTGCACCGCCCGCGCAATGGTCAGCGAACGCAGCGGATTGTAGTTATCGCGCCAAAGGTTGGCGGCGGCGATGTGGATCTGGTAGGAAACCGAGGCGATGGCGCGATTGAAGATCCGGCCCATCCGGCGGACGAAGCCGCCCTTGGCGGGTGGGTTGGCTGGCTCGTTTCGGCTCATGGGGCGACCTCCTGTAGATTAAGATTCATTAAAGTTTCCCAACCCCGTTGCAAAACGCCGGAAACCCGTTGCAATTCGCCTTGGAATGAAAAGACGGCCAATCGGGCGGAAGAGGGGGTGCCCCCCGTCAGAATCGATCCTGGAGCGCGGTCGGGATTGGGGGCCATCGCGCGGCTTTTCGTCACGGTATCGGTTAGGCATCTTTGGCGGGCCGTCATTGCACGCTCCTTTCCGTCTTTCGGCTGCGGCGCCCTGCCGGGCGGGGGGTGAAGGTGAACCCCCCTGCCGACTTGGCGGCATGCAATGCCAGGGCGACGCCCCAGAACCGGTCGGCGTGACCATTCTGGCCACGGTCAGCGGCGAAGCGCACGTTGCCCGAGGCAGTGACTTCCTTGCGGATGGCGCGGATATCGGTCTTGAGTTTGTCGTCTGTGAAGGGGATGCGTACGCTGCGGTCCTCAAAGGCCATTCGCACCGGATAGGCCAGCTCTTCCTTCATGCCGCCGGTGAAGGTGATCGGCTCGATCTTGTACTTGCCAAAGCGTTCCTGGCCGCGCTCGGCGAATTGCATGCCGAGGCCGGTGGCGTCGATGCACACCCGCTTGCAGACCTCGAACCACGGATAGAGGATCGCTTCTTGTTGGGAGAATGGCAGGCCTTGCAGGTCGATGCGTTTGCGCACGGGGCGCAGGCCGGCGACTTTCTCCACCGCCGTGAAGCTGGTGAGGTCGTGGTGGCGGCCAATATCCAGGCCGCCGTAGATTTCGCGAGAGGCGGCCTGCTCAAGGGTGAGTTCCCAGGCCTCGCCCTCAGCGGTGCAACAAGCGTCGATGAGTCCCCACTCGATGAATGCGGCAGCATCATCCGCCGGGATGCACATATACTCTTGCAGGAAGCTTTCTTCATCCGGGGCACCCTTGCGGATGAAGTCGAAGTAAGCCGCCTCATCCATTGCCTGGCGCTCGTCATCGGCAGGGAGCTTGCTTTGCAGTTTGTAGAGGAAGCCCTGATCGAGTGCATCTTGAAGGGTGACCCGATGCAGCGACCAGCCCTTGGGGTTGCCCTTTTCCTTGATCTCTCGGATCAGGCCGTTGAAGTAATTGGCGCTACCGCGGTGGGTGGAGAAGATTTCCAGGATGCCGCCCCAGGTGATACCGGGGTAGGCGATGGCATACAACTTGCGCGGATCGGGATGCAGGGCGAACTCGTCCAGGTCGCGGTCGCCGCGCTTGCCCGCTTGGGCATCCGGGTTGGAGCTCATGCTGTGGATGCGCAGGCCATTGGCCAGGCTGAGCACGAAGGCGGTGTTGCCCTTATCGTCGATGACTTGCTCGCCGAGGTCCTTGGCGGCGGTATTGAGCAGCTTAGCAAAGGCCTTGCAGTCTTCGAGAAACAGCCGGGCCTGGATTTCATCGCGGGACGAGACCCAGGCATCGAGCTTGGCATCGCGCAAACTCTTGCGGCTAACTAGGCCGTAACCACTCGCCCAGGTCCAGCCGATTTGGCGGCTTTTCTCGGCGATCTTGAGCCGCGAGGTATCCCGCACCCAAGCCGCCTGATAGGGCAGCAGCAAGGTGTTTTTAACCGGGATGTTTTTGGCGTTGCCCACTTGGGAAGAAAGTATGAAGGGTAAAGGATGAAGTATGAAAGTTAGAGGAGACCCGCTGCGCGTTCGATTTCGGCGAGGGTTTCCGGGGTGAGTCCACCCCGGCTTTTGGCATTGCTGGTCAAGGTCAATAAGACCGCCTTGGCTTCCGCCGCCTTGTCTTCCAGCAGCCGCAGCTTGCGCTCGTCGCGGTCCCCCGCCTTCTTGAGCAAGGAGATCTTCTTTTCCGCCTGTTGGAGTTTGGTTATTTCGTCGGTCATCTTGGCCGCGCCGGAGAACTGGCGGAAATTGCGCTCGATGATCCCCTCGGTCATGAACAGCCGCTGGCCGGCCTGGCGGATGGCTTCCTCTGAGTTGTGAGGATTGCGGGCCATCTCCGCTTTGAGTTGCTCCGCGGCATCTTCCCGCGCTTCCATGCGCAGGTTGAGCGCATACCAGGATTGCCATTGCGAGAGCGAGGAAGCCACCACGGAGAGCCCATGTGCTTCCAGCATGTAAACCCTGGCGTCTTCCAGCGAGTAAGCTGGAACCGTGGAATCGGTGGGATGCATCAGCACCCACAGCGTATCCTGATCGACACGCGCCAGGTTCTTGAGCTTGGCGTCCGAGCGCGGTTTGGGGATGCGCGTTGGCAAGGGCCGCTGGTTTTTGGTGGTGGCCATTCACGTGAGGGATTTTTGTTTGGCGATGCCGGCCTTGGAGATAAACCAGAGAGTCTGGCCGCTATCCTCGTCATCCTCGCTGCGGATGTAGCCTTGGAGGTGATTCCACTCGCAGGCGTCGCGCAGTTCCTGGAGCGAAATGCCGCCGCCGTTGAGTTCGTTGGCAAACTCCAGCAACATGGCTTCCGTCTTGCCGTAGCCGGGGGCCATGGCCAGCACTTCACGCAGGCGGCGGCGGATCAGGGCAATGGGGGTAGCGGGTGAGTGTGGCATGGCGCAATCAGTCTTTCTTGGCGAGGGTCATGATAGCCGCTCCGAGCTTGCCGATAGATTTGGAAACCTCGGTGCGGGAGTCGATGCGGGAGAGTTGATCGGAGTGCTCGTTGAGTTTATCGTGGATGCGGCGGCGGCGCTCGGCCCCGCTTTCATCGTTCTCGCTGATGCGCTTGTGGAGGGACTCGCCGAGGTCGGTCATGAGGCACAGCGCCTTATCATAGAGCACGCGCATTTCGCGGATGTCGCTCTTGATGTCGCTCTTGTATTCCAGAAACTCGGAGCGCGTGAGAAATTTTTCTGGCATGGAAACTGCGACGTGGCCGCCCTGGAGGTGAACCGGCACCTCAGGCACCGGATGCTCGATGCGGATGGACTCGCGCAAGCGTTGTTCGCGCCGCTGGCCCCGCACGAAGATCATGCCAATGGCCGCGATAATTGCCGTCGTGAAGGTGGTCATCATCGGCAACGACACATGCATGACCTCCTGGCCATTGATGACTTCTGCGAGAGTGCGGATCATGGCAGATATCCTTCCCCCATGGCACCCGCGCAATCTCTGGCCGCTTGCTCTACTCTAGCCTCTTCTCTTACATCTTCTCTAGCCTCTTCTCTTGCGTCTTGCGTCTTGAAGTCTTGGGTCTTGTCGTCTTTCGCCTCCCTTGCCAGGAAGCGCTCCATGACAACGCAATGCGCCATGCCGCAAATCAGACTACCGGTATCCGTTGCCTCCAACTCCTGGCGGAAGATATGCCGGACAAGCGCGTAGATATCTGTATTGCCCAGGGCGCGGATCGCGGCCATGCGGTCGGCGCTTTCCAGCATCCGGGTATAGATCTTGCGGCCTCTATTCATAGGATCGAGCCTTTCGCTTGGAAGTTCGCGCGGTCGGCGGCGGTGGGGGAGTCGTGGCCGACATCCACCTGATAGTGTGGCTCGTCCGGCATGCTCGTCCATGAGGCTCCGCAGAGCAGGCCGCAGGCCGCTGCATGCTGGGCGCAGGCCGCGTGCACCTGGTGTGCCTTTGCCTGTTGCGCTGGGGTCCCTCCATCCATATAGAGCTTTCCGAAGAACACGCCTGCATCCCCTGATATCTTGAAATTGTGGAAACTGTAACCCCCCGCTGCATGGGTGACTATAGGTCCGTCGGTTTTTCGGCCCTGGGCATATAGAGCGTCCTGCTCAGCCCATGAGCGGTAGCCACTGATCAGGCAGTAATCGCAGCCGAAGGTCGCAGCCGTCGCCTTGGCCAGGCAGAGGAACTGCCGGAACATCGGCTGGGCCTTGGGGTCCAGAGTGGCGAGGGTGGCCTCGCTGCGCTCATCGAATTGGATCGTTGCAGAGGAGACCGGAGTCTGGGTGGAGACCGATGCCACCGGATTTTCCAAGTTGCGTTGGTGCAGTGCCAGCAACACGGCGGCGGCCGTCACCGGGCCGAACACGCCGTCGCGCTCGGCACCCAGTTCGCCCTGGATGAGTTTGATGGTATCGGGTAGGCTCATAATCTGCGGTTGCTAGAATTGGGTTTGGAGGGGCTGGGGATGCGTGTGGATCTAATGATTGCCTGGAATCCCCGCCCCTCCGGTAACTCCCTGTGGGAAATTATTTTCCGGACTTGGCATCCACATCCAGCACCAGGCCACCGGCCGTGGTATAGGAAGCCGTCCCGTACTTGGTGTGCACCGTGGTGGATACTGGCACGCTTTGGGCAGCGGCCAGCTGCGTTGCGGAGCACGCTGGCAGGCATCCCATGATACCCACCAGCGTGCCAACCAGCACAAGCAGCGGCAACGCCCCCCCGGTCGTCCCGCTGGATTCCCCGGGCACACCCCCGGTGAGAAGTTTCCCCGTGAATGCGAGGACCAGCCGGGCGACCAACGCCGTCAGGATCCCCACGAGCGCCGTGCCAATGGATACGCCTGCGGCGTTCACTTCGGCGACGTCGCCCGGGTTGATGAGATTGGCGGAAAGGAGCAACCCTCCGATGCTGGCGAGGGCGGTGAATGCGTGGCGCAGTAATGATGCGATGGTTGTTTTCATGGTGGGGTTGGGTGGCGGCTTGCCTAACGACGAACGCACCTTGCCACACCTTGGCAAAACCCCGCCAACACCCCCCGTCACAGCCCGCCGCCTCCCGCCACCTTTTTTGCTCTTCCTATGACCCATGGCCGGTGCACCATGCCGGATGACCGTGAAAAAATCACCGTTCCTTCAGCCGCCGCTCCTTATAGTCCAATACGCTCCCTAGGTCGATTCGATATTTCCCGTTGCCGCGCACGCTGGCAGGTTTCCAACCCTTAATTTCCCCGCACTGGATCAAGCCGTATATGGTCTCTGTATCCTTGAATCCCAACAACCCCGCCGCCTTCGCCGCTCCGATCTCCTTGCCATCCACCAAGCGCCGTGGCCGCAGCAGGATGCATCCGTCGGCTCGGGGCGTCGCATCGGTCTCAAAAAGCATCAGTTGGGCTGCCATGCCCG
>CAIQXC010000430.1 GCA_903875675.1 Akkermansiaceae bacterium | reverse complement strand
TATGACCGCCGATGACGATGAATCGCCAATGAACCCGCTCCAAGACAGCTCATTCTCATACGGCAGCTGTTGTTTCACCACAGACGAGTGCTACAGGCCCGCGGCGTTCCAGCAGGCGAGGAAGCCGGCGGCGAAATCCGCGGGTTGGGCGGCGATCCATGCCCTGATCTCTTCCAGTGGCATCCACATGGCGGCCTGGACCTCGGCGCAGGGGAAGTGCAGCGGACCGTCATGGCGGGCTTGATAGAGCCGGACGTGTTCCCAGCCGGTGTGGGCAGAAGCCGGAAGGCAGGCAATCTGGCTGGGATCGGAGCCACGAATGCCCATTTCCTCGTCGAGTTCTCGCAGGGCGGCGGCTGGGTAATCCTCGCCGGTGTTGAGGTGGCCGCTGACGCTGGAGTCCCACAATCCAGGATGGACGTCTTTGAGGTGGGACCGCTGCTGGAGCAGTAAATCGCCGCGCTTATTAAAAACGAACACGTGTACCGAGCGATGGAGGAGGTGCTTGGCGTGGACATCGCTGCGGGTGGCGGTGCCGGTGACCTGGTCGTTTGCATCTACCACGTCGAAGAGTTCGCCGGGCTGCTGCGGGCAGTCCTTGAGCGGATGCGTATCGAAGGCTCGGGTCAGTTCCACCCACTCGGCGAGCGTGAGTTCCTCGCCGCGCACCGTCGAGGCCAGCCCCAGACCCGCCGCCAGTGGGGCCCAGTCGGGGCCCGGCGGCAATTGGTTTTTGAGTTGCTTGCGGCGTTGCGCAAACCCCCGGCGAATCAATTCATCAAACAGCCGCGCGTCGAAGGCCGGCAGTCCGTCTTGCCGCGGCCGCAGCACTGCCACGCAGGAGTCGATTCGGGGCCGCGGGAAAAACGCTTCAGGCGGCACCGTGCGCAGCGGTTCGACCCGCCAATTCACCTGGGTACGCAGCGATAGCACGCCATAGTCCTTGCTGCCGGGAGAGGCGGCAAGGCGGTCGACGACTTCTTTTTGCAGCATGATGACGGCCCGCTCGAACGGCTGCGGGCGGCTGAGAAGGTTTTTGAGAATGGCACCACCGGATGAGTAGGGCAGGTTGCCCAAAAACTTCAGCGGCCGGTGTTTGAACAGGCTCCGGCCATCAAACTTGGCTCCATCCGCGTGATGCACCTCCACCCCAGGTACCCCGTGAAACCTCGCCCGCAAAGCCGCCGCCAGCCGCCCGTCAAATTCTATCAGGATCAAGCGCCGTGCCTTGCCCGCCAAATGCTCGCTCAGCGACCCGGTCCCGGGCCCTACTTCCACCACCGCATCGTCTGCGGTGAACTCCAGCTGGGCCACGATCCAGCGGGCCATGTTGGGATCTATCAGGAAATTTTGTCCGAGCTGTTTGCTAGGTAGAACGCCTGCCTGATCCAGTAATTCGTGAATTTCCCGACCTGTCATGGGCGCTGTTGATGAGGCATGGGGGCATCGGGTGCAATCCCAACCCGCAGGAATCTGCAACAGGCCCCCCTCAGAACAGCGCGGCGAACTTGGCCACGCTGGTGCCATTGCCCAGCAGCATGAAGACTTTCTCATCATGCACCCAGCAGGCGACGGTCCACAACCCGTGTTGGGTGATGCCGGGAGCCTCGCGCTGCGGCAACTCGCCGCTTACGTCCTGGCGGTGAAAAACCACCAGATGGACGACGCCATTTTGGGGGTCGTCGTAACTAATGAGTGAGCCGGATTTTCCATTGATAACCAGTTCGCGGCAGCCGACGCCTTTGACGTCGGCGAGGCCCTGCGGCAGGCAGCAGGGACAGGGGAGTTTGTGCTGTCGCAAATGGGCGAGGAGCACGGTGCGGTCTTCACGCTCTTTATCCAAGCTGAAAAGCGGCGACTCAAAGGTGCGAATGAAGCCCGTCTCAACCAACTCCACGGGCAATTGTGGCACCGACTTGATGACTGATGGGGCCTCGCCACGGGTGGCCACAAATGCCAGTACGATACCCGCAGCGGCAGCCAGAGAGATGGCACCCCGTCGCCACAACCACGAGTGTTGTCCCCTGGCAGGGGTCGTTGCCAGGTTGGCGCTGCTGCTCATGGCGGCAAGCACCTCGCCCCGCAGCGCGGCGGGCGGCCGGATGGAGGCCAGCGCGCCGACCATTGCCGCATCCATTGGATCGCAGGCCTGGGGGATGTCGCCGCGCTCCGTGGCCAAGCTGGCCAGAATGTCTTGGCACAGGCTGGCGGGCAGCTTCACTTTGCCCAAGGCTGCGGCGAAAGCAGCGTCAAAACTACGCTCACTCGCCAGCCATTGGCCAAGCTCAAGGTCAGCGTGCGCCAGTTGGAGGGCTTCGGCGAATTGCGGATCCGCCCCATCCGAACCATCGGGGCGATAGCTGCGCAGAATGAAACGGGCTTGTTCCTTATCCACGGCGGTGGTGCAGGGCCTCCGGTTCGAGTTGCAGGATGTTTTTTGGCACGCTGGAAGGCGCGGCGGTCATTTGTCGCCGCAGCAGTTCTTTGCCCCGGGAAAGACGCGACATGACCGTGCCGATGGGAATGTCCAGAATTTCCGCGATTTCCTTGTAACTGTGCTGTTGTAAGTAAAACAAGCTCATCGGAGCGCGGTAGGCCTCATCGAGTGCGCCGAGCAACTCGACGGCGTGTTGCGCATCCATCTGGCGATCCGCATCATCCTCCGGAGCGGATATCGCAGCCGCGGTTTTCTCATCAAGTTCTTGCTCGGGAAAGCGCTCGGCCCGTCGCCGTTGGCCGAGAAATTCCCGGTGCAAGGTGGTAAAGAGCCAGGTTTTTGCCTTGGATCGGTCACGCAGTTGGTCGCCCTTGGCCGCCCAGATGCAAAACGTCTCCTGCACCAAATCCGCTGCACGGTCCGCGTCGCGCGTCAATGACACGCCAAAGCGAAACAGCGCTTGGTAATGGGCGTCCACTAATTCTGCAAATTCATTCATCAATAAGGATTGGAGCGCCTGCAGGGATGATTTATTCCAGTCAAATTTCCAAGTCGTTTTTCAAAGAGCTCCATTTGCCGCCTCACACCCCGGTGAGGCTCTGTCTTAGACCCAGGATGCGCCAATCAATCTAACAACCCTGTCCTGTGCTTTGCAAGGGCTCTAGCGTGGCTGCGAGTTTGGGGGATTTTTCACGAACCACCGTTCCAGAGCGCAAATGGGGGTTGTCGAGCGCCGGATCAGCCGCTAGGTTCGCGCCAACGCCGCCTCTGGTGTGTGCCTGGCGTTTCCAACCACAACCAATTTTCCAAGCCCATGGGTATTTTCAGCAAGCCGCTCCTCCAACGCCACGATCGCCGTGATGACATGCCCGAGGGCCTCTGGATCAAGTGTTCTGATTGCGGGGCGATGATTCACATGCTTGAACTCAAGCAAAACCTCTACGTCTGCCAATCCTGCCAGAACCATTTTTTGATGGATGCCCGCGAGCGTATCGCCCTGCTCGCCGACCCCGGCAGTTTCGAAGAAACCGAATTGGGCCTCATCAGTGCCAATCCGTTGGGCTTCCAAGGGTATGCCGAAAAAACCGCCAGCCTCTGTGAGAAAACCGGGCTGGATGATGCGGTGGTGACCGGGCGCCTGGCACTATGCGGCCAAGCGGCGATGATTGCGGTGATGGATTTCAAGTACTTTGCCGGTTCGATGGGTTCGGTGGTGGGCGAAAAGATCACCCGGGCGCTGGAGATGGCGGTGGCGGAGCGTCGCGGTGCCATCATCGTCTCCGCCTCCTCCGGCGCACGCATGCAGGAAGGCATGCTCTCGCTCATGCAGATGGCCAAAACCTGTGGCGCGCTGGCCCGCCTTGCCGAAGCCAAGTTGCCGTTCATTTCCGTGCTCACTCATCCGACCACCGGTGGGGTTACCGCCTCCTTCGCCACCATCGGCGACGTCAATCTCGCCGAGCCCAAATGCATGATTGGCTTCGCCGGCCCTCGTGTGGTCAAGGAGACGACTCATCAAAACCTTCCTCCTGGCTTCCAAACTGCCGAGTTCATGCTGGAACACGGGCTCATCGACGCCATCGTCCAGCGCCACGAGTTGCGCGACAAGCTTGGAAAATTGCTGGCTTACATGATGCCTGTGAAGGCTTGAATGGCGCTTGTCGAATAGGTGGCTTCATTGGCGGTTCAGGGTCATCGGCGGTCATAGACACGCCGCTACAAGGCGGAGCGGGATCAGGATACGGTGGATCGTGAGGAATACCTGCGGCAGGCGGAAAAGGAGGCTGAGAAGCGGAAGAACGCCATCACGGCATCCAAGGGCGAGGCAAGCGCGGTGAACGTGGCCAATTGGGAAAAGGCGGAAGGTGAGCAGAAACGCGACAGGGAAAACGAGGCGATAGCCGCCGAAAAGGAATTGCGCGATCGCCAGGATGAGGCCCGGTGCAACATCGACGACCACTCGGAACAACGGGGTGCCTTGGAGGCCAAGCGCGAGAAGGCACGGGCGCTGCTGGCCAAGCCAGACTCGGGCAAGAACGGGTCGATCGAGAACTATCGGACGGAACAGGCGAAGACGCAACAAGAGCTGAAAGAGGCGCAGGCCGGGCTGGATGCAATCGCAGCGAACAAGGCGGAGCAGGAAGGCAAGGTGTCTGGCATCGCCCTCAACGGCGGCAGCGAATTGGCGGCGCTCAAGGAGAAATTGAAGATTTCCGAGGAGTTGTCAAAGGCCAGGAGCGACTTTGAGGAGGCTTCAAAGAAGACGGTCAACGTCAAGCATGGCAAGGATGACGATGCGGCGGCGGCGCGGGCTGATTCCGAAGAGGCCCGGCGCGAGCTGCAAAGCGCCAACGACCGGGTGATGGCTGCCCGGGATGCGGCGGAGCGGGCGGGAGTGGAGAATTGGCAGCCGGAAGACCGGCGCGGGGCGACCGAAAAGGTGGCCCGCATCGTCAAGGAGCGCAACGAGAACATCGAC